>JAYYUU010000055.1:0-10268 GCA_036343835.1 Candidatus Latescibacterota bacterium
CGGTGTTCAGATTGCGGCTGAAGCGCGGGAAATTGCTGCTGCTGATATCGAGCCGCAGGCGATGTCCGGCCTTAAATACATGGCACACCGGACACAGCCCGATCATAAACTCGTCGACCTCATTGGACTCCAATAACTCCGCCTTGGTCAGCCCCTTCCGGTAGCGCCCTCGCAATATCCCCTCTCTCAGCACCAGCGAGCGCCCCTCCGGGTCGACATCGGTCAACCGCGCGGTAAAATCCGTATCGCGAGGCCAATTTTATTTTAATAGCAATAGCTTCCGGCTCTCCACCCGCTCTCCGCTCTGCAAACGATATAGATAGACGCCACTGGCCAACGCCTGGCCTGAAGTATCCCGCCCATCCCACCGCACCGCATACACCCCGGCCTCGCGCGCCCCTTTAACCAAGGTCGCTACGCGCTGTCCGGCCAGATTGTAAACCGCCAATTCCACCCGGTCGCTCGCCGGCAGCACAAAGCGGATCACCGTAGAGCTATTGAACGGATTCGGCCGATTCTGTTCGAGGGCGAAATCCCCTGGGACCGCCGCCGCAAGCTCTTCCAGCACCGCGGTATTCGGCGCCGGCGCCGCCGTGCGGATGCGCAGATCATCCAGGTGAAAAGTTCCTTTCAGCGTACCCAAAAAGCGGATCGCTGCGACCGGCCCTGCCAATTCAAAGCGCTCCAGTGGGATCTCGATCACCTGCCAGCCAGCGACGGATTTATCAACCAAGCCCTCATCAAACAAATTCACACTCTTGCCCGGCTGCACCGCCGCGGTAAACCGGTCCCGATCGCCGACCTCCACATCGCCGCGGTGAAAAGCGAAGCGCAGGCTGCTATAGCCGCTCGTATCCAGTGGATCCTCCGGTCGCAAACTCAGCCGCCAACCCAGCCAAGACGAGCGCTGCTCCTTATCCACCACAAAAGATAGCGCCGCGTCGCCCTCATGCGCGGTCACCGCCCCAGCAGCGACCTGCTCCAGCCCGCCGTCCAGCGCCAGCGCCCAGGCCGGACCGACTTGATCGGCGGCGATCACCAGATCGGCGCTGGGGGCGATGAGTATCCGGTGCTGCAACTCGGTCGTCAAGCGGTCCAGTGGCGTCTGCTGTGCGACGCGAATGACCAGCATCCAGGTCCCCGGCTGCAAAGGCGGTAGCGAAGTCTCCAACCGATAGCGATTGTCTGCAATGGCGGGCAGCACCAGATCTGGGGGACCACCTAGCCCGCTCAGATCGGCCGTCACCACCGGCGCCTCGCCGTCCGGATGGCCGTCGACGCGGATCACCGCGTCGATCTCCAGCGGTCGGCCCGATAATATCGCCTCGGGTAGCGCACTTTCGAACCTGGCGTCGATTCGCCCCGGCACCACTTTGATAATGGCGTGGCTAACCCAATCGCTGCTGATATAGAGATTGCCTCGCACATCCTCAGCGATACCCACGGGTTGTCCCCAGACGCGTCCCCGGTCAAAGGGATCGGGCTCAAAACCGGTCAGAAAATCAGCGACCCGAGCATTCGCCCCGTCCGGCTCACTGAACAACGCCATGATCTTATAACCCGGCGCCGGGGATCGCCGCCCGGCTCGCAGCGCAAAAAACGCCGCGTTGCGATAACGGGCCGGAAACGAGTCGCCGGTATAAAAGTGCAGCGCCATCGGCGCCAGATGGGCCGGCACCTGGGCTACGGGCCGCCGCATGCGCGCGACCTTCAGACTGTCCTCGTTGGACAGAGGCAGCATCGGGGTGTATTGCGCAATGGAAAAATCCACGTAGACCTGGTGCGGATAGGCCAGGGGCCAGCCGTAGAAACCGCCGTCGCGTACAATGTCGATCCACTCCGGTGGCAATAGCCCGCCCTCGCGACCGTGCCCATTGTTGGTCGCCCACAATTCGTTGGTCGCAGGGTGCATATCCAGCCCTATGGCATTGCGGAGCCCGCTGGCAAAGATCCGCCGGCCCCCACCGTCCATAGCGAACTCCAACACCACCGCGCGCTCGTCCTCCGTCTCGCGGCAAATATCGCAACTCGAACCGATCGACACATAGATCTTCTGGTTTATCTCGTCGAGAACCACCGTGCGGGTGATGTGCTGGACATCGGTGGGATCCTCGTGCCAGCTGGGAAGCTCCGCCAGCACCTCTCGCTGTTCGTAGACGCCGTCGCCGTCGCCGTCAACACAGCGCAATAACTCATGGGTATCGGCCACGTATAGCGCACCCTGGCGATCAAAGGCCAGACCATTGGCCCAGCGCAACCCATCGACGGCCACGATAACCCTGTCCGCCACCCCGTCGCCATCCTCATCCGGCAGCCCCACAATCTGGCTTTTGCCCGCCCCGGCCGGCGGTCTAAACACCGCAGCGCCACCGACCTTCATATTGGCCACGTGCAGCACCCCCGCCGGACTGAAGTCCATCAACCGCGGCCCTTCGAGCCCGGTGGCGGCAAAGACCTTGGCCGAAAAACCCGGCGGCAAGTTCATCGTCAGCCCATCGGGCACCAGATCGCGAAATGGCGCGGGCACCACCAGCGGCACGGGCTTTAAATCCAAATCGACCTCCGGCGTCAGGCGGAACGTTCCCGGGGGGGATTCCGCGGGATTCCCCGGACGGGCATCTACGGGCATCAGCTCAAAATCGACCAGAAACTCGGCGCTGGAAGCCATCTGCCGTTGACCCGATAAGCTCCAGAAGGTGCGCTGCCGATTCGACCCGGTATCCGCGTCCAAAAAAGCCCAGCTCAGACCGATGATCGCCCCTTCAGTCAGGTCGTGCACCACGCTGCTGTCGGGACCGTCCGGGTGCAGATCGTCGAAAGGCGTCAGATAACATTCGTAAATCACATCCCCGGTGGAGCCGTGTTCTCCCCTAAAACTCCAGCCCACATCCGAGTAGGCCGGATCATCCGTCCACGTCGCCCGCCCCCACATCCAGTGCCAGTAGAAGCCATTGAGTGGCGGGATGTAGAGATGGTAATTCTGCGCGAAAGCACTGCGCAGACGCATCTCCTCCGCCTCGTCGTCAGATAAGTTGACCACCCGCTCGCCGCCGTGGTCCGCATCGATGACGATCTCCCAGATATCCGAGCCGTGTACAAAGGCCCCGGTGCGGCGGCTATTGTAGGTGTCTAGCGAGTCGATATGGTCGGGGGGTTTTTCGAAGAGGTGGATATTGTCGGCGATTTCGGCCATAAAGTAGAGCCGGTTGAGCTGCTCGTTCCAGCCCACCGCCACGCGTTTGATATGCAAGTCGGCGGTATTGTGGTCGAGGCCCTTGCCCTCTTTCACCTCGGTGTGGTGCCGCAAGTCAAAGAAGTACTCAGCTGGCACCTGGTCCCAATCCGCCGGGTCGCCGTCCATCTGCGGCACGCGGTCGTCGGTGAACTGATAGACCTTGTAGCCCACGCCCTCGGGCGCGTGGGCTACGAGTTTTGCGACGCCGAAAAAAAAACCGCACAGCAAACACACAGATATCTTCCACCCATCGCCGCCACCTCCTATTTGGTGATAATGAATCGCGCCCTCAATAGGCCACCGACACCATGCGCAAAACTTCCGTCTTGCTGGTGCTGACACCACCCTTGTCAGCGGTCAGCCGCAACCGCGCGTAATAAATACCCGGCGGCACCTGGGCACCGGACGCGTCCTTGCCGTCCCAGCCGATCGCATACTCGCCCGTGCTGACAGCGCGCCTTTCCACCAGCCGCCGCACCAGCCGACCGCTCAGATCGTAGACCGTGACTTCCACCGGGCTGTCGTCGGCCAGGCGCACCACCTTGAAGGCGAATACCGCCTGGTCGTTGATGCCGTCGCCATTGGGTGTGAAGACTCTGGGGCGCACCGCGACCTCGGTCAGCAAATCGCCGCGCGTTGCGTTGCCGACCAGGGTAATGGTATTGCCCTGCACATCGGCGAGCGCATCGCCCGGGTCGACCCGCTGCCAGGCATCCCCGCCAGCGGCACTATTCTGCAACGCCGCCTGCAACACCGCCCCCATCCCGAAGAGGGCCGTCCTAAAATCGAGCCGCATCACCTCTACACCGCTGCCGGGCTGGACCGCTGCAAAAGCCAATCGCAAACTATCCACGCCCGTAGCCACGATTTCGACATCTGCCACCGCGAGAGAGGCCATATCCGCTCCAGTGGCGAAATCGCCGTCGGAGCCCGCGTAGAGCCCCACGAATTCGAGCGGCATATCCGGTGGCGTCACCAGGAGCAATTGATCAAAACCCGGATCGCGGCTACCGAACTCGGGCCGCACGTAGAGCGAAAAGGCCTGCACCACTCCCAGCGAATCCACCCGAAACGGCGCGACCTCGCCCATCAGGCCCTGGGCGACCGGCTCGACGAAGTTGAGCCTTAGCGACCGCAGCGTGGCGCTGAGATCGGGATCTTCAGACAGCATCGTCGCCTGCACTTTGAGGAATTCGCGCGGGCTCGGAGAAGTGATCGGACTGCCCGCCATATCCTCGTAGGGCGAGCTCCAGCCGCTCCAGTCGTCGCCCTCGACCTCTTCGGCAATGATATCACCCTTGAAAATGTCCAATAGCGTCGGGTTGTTGTATTCCTTTTCGCTTATTTCGGTGCCGTCGCTCTTGTAAAAGTGCAGGACCTCGCCCAACTCGTTGCCGGTGCGCGTCTGTATTAGCACACTAGTGCCCGGCGGCGTATCGGCGTCCCACTCGATTGACAGCAGGTTGCGGCGGCCGCCCAGACGGATCAAATCGGACTCGAACTGGACCTCGGGCTGGAAGCCCTGGCCGTAGAGCTGCACCGAGGCGGGAAAACCGCGGTGTCCCCCTACGGGTACTATAATATGCTCATACACCATGCGGAAAAAACGCGTCTTGATCAGCTCGAAGTCGTGGCCCTCATAATCCTTGCGCGTGCTGGACTGTTCGCGGCTGGCGACCGTGGTCCATTTGAGGGTGCCGTCGGCGTTGATTGCGCCATCGGATGCATCGAGACGGTAGGATGGAAATGAGGAGCGGCCGCGGATCGTCTGGCCACCATAGGCGATGCGGAAGGTATCGAGCCAATAGGCCGAGCCCAAGTCATACGTCAGGTGCCCTTCGGGGCTGCGAATGGTCTGCCGGTCAAAGGAGAAAATCAGGTCGACATAGGTCTGCACATTGCCGTCTACTGTGCGGCCCACGGGCAACCCTTGCGAGGCGGAGACATCACCGCCACGTGCCAATGTCCCCAATACCGCGTCATCGCCCTCGTGCCACACTTCGAGTTCGGCAAGGCGGGGCCGCTCGCGACGGTAGTGGATCACGTCGCCCTGCTGGTCGGGCGGCAATTTGTTGTAATCTTCTTGCGCGACCTCGGTCAGGCGGCCGTCGCGCTGCTGCTTGTGGAAGACGATATCGCCCCTTTCAACTGCCGGCAATGCTTCGTACTCGTCCTCTGCCACCGCCCGCCCGCGGGCAAAATCGCTGACCCGCACCACGACCTGCACCAGCCGCACCCCGGTGCCGGCGAATTCTTGCTGCGCCACGGCGATGGAGGAGGCCGGCGGGGCGTTGAGCGGTTGCGACGCAAGCTCTTGCGCCACAGCTTCCTGTGTCTCGCCCAAAGAGATCTCCAACAACCGCTCGTTCTTATTGGGCTTCAATGTCCGCCAAACCACGGTGAACCCCGGTTCATCAGAAGAGACGAACTTTTCCGGCACCTCGCCATCGGAAATCAGTACATCGTATTGCAAAAAGGGATCGCCCGCGCCTTCCTCGACGAATTTGAGCACGATGCGCTTGGCGATCACCAGCCGGCCCAGATCCACCGTAAACCACCACTGCGCGCCCAGTTCGACTTCGCTTTCGGGCGGATCGGGCTCCCAATAGGTGCCCATATCCCCGTCCAACACATTGAGCACGCCCGGCGCGTTGGAACCGGCTTGGATGGCGTCGATCAGCTCTATGTCTTCGGGTGCTTTTTCCCTGGCCAACTCCTTCGGCGGATGCAACCGCAAAAAGTTGATGATATCTTCTGTGGCATTGGTATTGCGCCTGAGGAAGAAGGGCGTTATCGCGCCAGCCTCGTCAATCTCGAGGGTTCCGACCGGAAAATTCCAGTTGCGCCAGTGTTGCGGACCGTCGACCACAATCTGGCTGGAGGTGAGTCGATAGCCCGTTTCCTGGGCTTGCAATAGAGTGGCGACAACTATGGTGACCACGAGAAAAAATAAGATCCGCTGCATTGCGCGATGCTCCTCAATAAGCCAGGGAGACGATGCGTTCCCTGGCCTTGGTACCGCGATCGGTCTCGACTTCGAGCCGCAAAATGTAGATCCCGGGATCGAGCAAAACCCCCGCCTGGTCCCGCCCGTCCCACGCCGTTTGGAACTGACCGCTGCGGGCCGGACCGCGAAAGACCTCGCCGATGCGTCCCCCGCGCAAATCGTAGAGCACCACCGCCACCTCGGCGCTGCCGGCCACGTTCAACAGGTCGTACTCGATCCGCACCTGGTCGTTGATGCCGTCGCCATTGGGCGTAAAGGCCGCCGGCACCAGTTTGAGCGCCCCGACCACCTCAGCGCTGAGGTTGCTCAGCCCGACGCTCAGCGTATTGCTCTCGACCAGCTCATCGACCTCGCCCGCAGTTATCACCTGGCGCACCTCCAACGGCTGCGCGCTGTCGTGGACCCGGCCCGAAAACAAGGTGCCGAACTTGAACACCGGGCTGCTAAACACCACCTCGATCAGCTCGCCGTCACGCGTCTGGTCCACCCGCGGAATGGCAACTTCAAACCCGCGCTCGTCGATGCGCACAACGTCAAAGGCCACGGCCTCGCCGCTGAAACGCACCGCGTCGATGCCCTCGATCGCGGTCGGCGTCTCGATCTCAATCGTATCGAAGCCCAGATCCCCGGCCTCCATTTGCGGCAGCAGCAGATACGTGAACTGCGTGATTTCGCCGCTGGGCGCCAGCGTCGGTGTGATTTCGGCGGAGACCAGGGTAGCTACCGGTGGCTGCGATACGGCGAACTGCACATAACCAAGGCGCCCGCCTGCTTCCACGGTCGAGAGAAAGTCCGCCCTCAATTGCACGAACTGACGCGGCTTGTTGCTCTGCATTGGCGCGCTGGCCGCCCGTAAGTCATAAGGGGTGCTCCAGCCTTCCCAGTTTTCGGTATCGGGTGTAATCCCGGCTTGTTGGGCTTTTTCTAACCGATTGTAGCTGCGCAGGGTCATCACCCGGCCACGCGTATCCAGCCGAGTCCGCTCGTCGCCTCTAAAAGTATTGCGCCAATAAGTATTGGGATCGTCGTCATCACCGGCACGCATACTCAATTCGACTTGCGCTCCCGCGTCGACCTCGGCCTGCCAGCTCAACTCGCCTAGTGCTGCATTCCCCCCCAGATCAACGATATTCGACACATAGCTGGCAGCGGGTGTGAACCCCTTGCCATAGATCTCGAATTCGGCTATTTCCCAGATGCCCTGGGTGTTTTCCGGGGCCTCGAAGAGCATCCGGCGGATCGGCGCAGACGGCAGGTCGAGTTCGACAAAGGAAGTCGTGTTTTCGGTCGCCTGGTGTACTATATCGAAGTCGAAGTTGTCACCCCGCTGGCCTTTGCTGTATTCCCGCGTGCCCTCTTTGAGCGGGTCGCCGTCGCTGACGGCAATGAGGAAGCGCTGCACGAAGCGGTCTTCGGCGAAGCGGTCGCGCGGAAAGAAGCGAATGCGTTCGACAGTGAAATTGCCGCCAAAATCGAAGATCAGGCTCTTGTTGCGCACCCCGATGCCCGAGGTGGTCCAGCTGCCGTCACCCAGGAAGACCGTCTCGGGGTCTTCGTCCCAGAGCACCGCATCGCCCTTGCCGCTCGGTTCCCAACCGGTCCAAACCAGAGTCTGTATCCGGCCGCCGCGTTCTTTGAGACGCGGGGTCAGATTGACCGACGGATCGAGCTGTTCGGGTTCGATCAAGTCCGGCGTGATGGACAATTGCTCAGCTTGGCCGTGCTGAGCGCTTGCTATCGCCTCCCATTGCAATTGTACAAATTGCGCCCCCGCGGGCAGCTCGGGCGGCGGCAGCGACGCGCCGCCTAGGCGATAGATCGTCAACGCGCCTGACTGCGACCAAGGTAACAAGACGCATATTAGCGCGAGAAAGCAGTATCTGATTTTCATGGCAGGTTGCTCCCGCAGCGATTCTTTATCAAGACGCGATCCCCTTGCATCTGCTTAAAGGCTGGCGAAAACCGTGAGGAATGCCAGCCCCGCGGTACGCGTTTCGCGCTCCCGATCTAAGACCTCCAAGGATCTCCGGTCGAAACGCAAACCCAGTTGGGTCACTAGCTCATAACCTAGATACGACCCGTTATTGGTCAACTGAGCCGCGTATATCGTGCCGCGGAAATCCCCCGTCGGCGTATTAGACGCCAATTGGTCCTCATCCTGGGTCAACTCCTGGAACAACCGCTGTTCAAAACCCAGTTCGAGCTGCGATTTGCGCATCACCGGCAGATGGACGATCAACGATATAATCCCGTCCCAGGAGCGACTCTTGCCAAGCTCCAGGCTGAAGGGCACTGCGCGCAAAAATTCGCTTTTAAAACGGGGCGAAAGTCCCACCCGCCCCCAATCGAATTCATAATCGACCTTAGAGATCAGCCCAGTAAACCCGGAAGTCCGACGACCATTGCGGCCCAGCGGCCCCAGGGGGTCGAACTCCACCAATGGCAAACCCTCCACGTCGAGGATTTTCGCACCGCTGTCATCTAGCGCGAATACTTTATCGGCGGCGCGTTGGCTCCAGCGCTCCCATTTGAATCGGTGTTTAGTCGACCAGCGCTTCGGGCTATTGTAGCCCCAGTCGGCATAGAAAGTATTGATCCAGGTATCCTCGGCCGCCAACAGATCGGGCACCGGCACATTGCGGCCGCTGGTCTGGCCAGCGGCGCCAAAGGCCAGGCTGGGCATCAGCCACTGCGAGAGCGGATCGGCAATGGTATCCTCGGCCTTTTTCAGCATGTTGAATACCTGTACCCGGCCCCGCCCGGGAAAATCCTCGGCATAGGCGAAAATCCCGTAGGCCGTGTGGTTATGTCGGTCGGCCTTGCGCTGGTCCTGACGCAGATAACCCACGGTCATTTTCGCCTCGGGTTTTATCTGCACCCCGCCATAGGCGTTGTAGCCCCAGTGGTCCTTTTTATACGGGTAGTCGGGCAGGTCGTCGTTTTCAAAGCGCTCGGCCCAGCCATTGTTGTTGAGGTCGATGCCAAAGAGAAACTCGGGCCGATCCGAATTATGCCGCAGAAAAGGCTCTTCGTAGTCTGGGAAGAAATTCTCGCGGTCGCCATTGCTATTCTGGTTGAAGTCGGAAATAAAATCGCCGTTCTCGTCGTAACCGGGAAAGACCGCCGGATCGGGTACGCCATCTGAGCGCACCTGGAAATTGCCCACCGAAGTCGACTGCGGCGGCACCAACCCGCCCTGAAAGAGGCGCCTTTGATCCGGGTGCCGGTCGTGGTCGTCGTTGTCGTCGATAAAATCGTAGAGCCGCTCCGTGGCTTCGGGTGCGTAGTCGACCAACCCGCGGCTGTCGACCGGCTTGTGGGTCGTCAGATAATCGTCGTCCATACCGAAACCCTCAAGGAACAAGTGCCAGGGCCCGGTGCGTTTCGACAGGTTGAACATAAAACCCAGCGAGTGCGCGTCGCCGGCGATGCCCGCAACGGAGCGGTGCTGATCGCGGACCGTCGACGGAAATTGCCGGTAGCGGGTGCTGAGGTTGAATTCGCCATAAAAATCGAAACCCCGTATATCGCGCAATTCGGCGCTAAAACCAAAAAGCTGCGTCGCCGTCGGCAAGCCATAGTCGAAGACCACTTCGCGCGGGTTGAGCTGGTTTTGCACATTGCCGTCAGCCCTGGCCATCAAGGCAAATTGCGGCGTGCCGATCTTGTCGTTATGCCGATCCGAAGCCACCTCGACGCGATAGTCATTGGCCAGCGTCAGGCTGAAACGCACGTTTTTGACCCGGGTGATCGCCTCGTCGGCCTCGTCGAGCGGCAGGTCCAGCTGGCGCTGCAGCAATAGCCGCAACGTGCCTTCCTCGCTCTGGCCCTCTTCGGCCGCCAAGGTGTATTTCAACAGAATGCTCTCGCCGCCGTCAGCGCGCAAAAAGCCAGCGCCTGCTGCGCCGCCTTCGATCACCGGCAGAAAACCGATCCTGCTGCCGATAATAGTGGTGTCCTTAGCCACCATCCGCACCCCGCCTGCCACCGGCACTTCGCGCAACAGGCTGGTAGTGATCGCCACAT
>JAYYUU010000056.1:0-14582 GCA_036343835.1 Candidatus Latescibacterota bacterium
GATAACTGGACGACATCCTCGCCTGTCTTGTTGTAGACTTTTACCATGCCGCCGTTGTCCTTGTTCCCAATAGTTCGGACACTTTTTGAGAAAAACGGCCAATTTGAGCTATCTGGAATCCATAAGTGACGTAAAAACAGCGACTTATGATTTTTTGCGTCAAGTTACGTAAAATATTGTAAATAAATCACTTATAAAAAGTACCCACAGTATTGACAATAGAAGTAGTGGGATTAGAGGAGGAAGTATGAATCGCCTTTTGGCCCTGTTGGGTCTGGTGGTATTGGTCGCCTGCGGCGGCTCGGTAGAAGAAGGAGGGGGCCCGGCTGGAGGCGGGTTCAAGCAAGTGCCGCGGAATCGAACGTTCATATCCGATTGTTTGTCCGATGTCTGCGCGGGGCAGTTTAAAGATTACGACTCGTTTCATCCCTATTTGCCGACGGCGACTTCGACCACGGGTTTTAATTTTCTCTACGAGCCGCTCTACTTTTATAATGCCTACAGCCCCAATGGGGACATTGCGCCGTGGATCGCCGAGAGTCATGCGTATAACGAGGACCACACCGAGGTGGTGATTAAGATTCGTCCCGGGGTCGAGTGGAGCGATGGCATGCCGTGGACGGCGCACGATCTGGTCTTTACCGTCAATATGCTCAAGGCCAATGCGCCGGAGTTGCTCTTTTCGGTGGATATGGACAAGTGGGTGGAGGCGGTGGTGGCGGTTGACAGTTTGACGGCGCGGTTTAGGCTCAAGGCGCCCAATCCGCGGTTTGTCTTTTCGTATTTCACCCACAATTTCGACAATGGCATTCCCATCGTGCCCAAGCATATTTGGGAGGGCCAAGATGCCAAGACCTTTAAGAATCTCGATGTGGCGCGTGGGTGGCCGGTGGTGACGGGACCTTATGATTTGGCGCTGTCGACGCCGGAGCAGCGGGTCTACGATCTGCGCGAGGATTGGTGGGCGGCCAAGATCGGTTTGCACGCCTTGCCCAGGGTCGAGCGCGTTATCTTCCTCCCCCGGCAGGAGGAGGCCAAACGCGTGCAGAGTATGCTCGCCAACGAGCTCGACATTTGCGGTACGCTGCTGCCGGCCAATGTCCGCACGGTTCTCGACCACAATCCCAAGGTCACGACCTGGAGCGGCAAGGAGCCACCTTATGGCTATCTGGATTGGTGGCCGGTTTCGCTGGGTTTTAATAATCTTGAGGAACCCTTTGCCGACCCGGAGATTCGCTGGGCGATAAACTATGCGATCAACCGCCGGCAACTGGTCGAGATCGGCATGCAGAATGCGGGGGACTATACGGTGTTGCCCTTTCCCGATTTTCCCGCCTTGTTGAAATACACCCGCACGACCAAAGAGCTTTTGCAGCGCTATCCGGTCGATAGCTTCGATCTACAGAAAACAGCGGAGATCATGCGGCGCCAGGGTTGGGCCAAGGACACAGAGGGTTTTTGGGCCAGGGCTGGCGAGCACTTCAAGATCGTCATCGACATCTTCGCGTTTATGATGGATTTTGCGCCGGTGCTCGTCGAGCAGCTGCGCCAGGGGGGCTTCGACGCCAGCTTCAGAATGACCTCGGACAGCTACACGCGGATGAGCTCGGGTCATGCCCAGGCCTTTATCTTCGGCCACGGCGGCAGCGTGCGCGATCCGTACTTCACGCTGCGGCTCTACCACAGCCAATTCGTCCAGCCGACCGGGGTCCCGACGCCCTATTTTTGGCGCTGGAAGAATGGCGAATTCGACCGGATCATCGACGAGATGGGGACTACCGACCCGGCGGATTCGCACCTGACCGCGCTCTTCCACCAGGCGCTGGAGGTGTGGTTGCCCAATTTGCCGGCGGTCCCGCTCTTGCAGTTTTACCACCGAATCCCGCACAACCAGACCTATTGGACCAACTGGCCGTCGGAGCGAGATCCCTATATCAACAGCGCCTACTGGCACCGCACGTTTTTGCTGGTATTGTTGGGGTTGGAGCCGACTCAGTAGGGGCGGATTGTTGCGCCGGGGGCGGCGATCG
This sequence comes from Candidatus Latescibacterota bacterium, assembly GCA_036343835.1. Lineage (GTDB taxonomy): Bacteria > Latescibacterota > UBA2968 > UBA8231 > UBA8231. The sequence continues at coordinate 2,031 of JAYYUU010000056.1, forward strand.
ATCTTCGCCATCGGCACGAACACTTCAGAGTGGCGGCATGCAGAAGGCGTTGAAGAATCCGCAAAACATTCAATCTGGAGCTGAAGCCGATGATTAGCCCGTTGGTCACTACCGATCCCACCAGCCTCGACCCCGAAGAAATCTTTGCCCATCTGCCGCCCAACCGTTGCGGGGAGAGCGATCGGGCCTATATGGACGAAGTCCTGGCCGATGGATTTGGCAACCGCGAGTCGGCGGATATGCTCGGGCGCTTCGAAGCAGCTTTCGCTGAAAAGTTCGGTGTCGATTATGCGATCTCGCACAACTCGGGCTCGGGGACAATGCTCTCGGCGCTTTTGGCCCAAGGCATCGGCCCCGGCGACGAAGTGATCGTTCCGAGTTGCACTATGGCTTCGACGGCCTTCGTCGTCTGTCAGTGTGGGGCCGTGCCGGTCTTCGCCGACAGCGATCCGCGAACCTTCAATATGGATCCGGCCGATGCGGCGCGGAAAATCACCGAGCACACCCGGGCGCTGATTCCCGTCAGCCTCTTCGGCCTGCCTGCCGACTACGATCCCTTGTTGCACCTGGCCGATGCCCATGGACTGGCCCTTATCGAAGATAATGCCCAGTGCTTCCTGGCCACCTACAACGGCCGTCTGGCCGGGACCTTCGGCGCTGCGGCCAGCTTCAGCTTCCAGGGGTCCAAGCACATGACCAGCGGCGGCGACGGCGGGATGGTGATCGCTGGCGACGAAGACTATGCCCGTGATATCCGCAAGGCCGCGGTTTGCGGATATCGCACCTTGGAGGCGAGACCGGGCTCGACGATGATCCCGCGCGACGAGCGCCAGGACTGGAGTTATCAGCGCCACGACCAGGTCGGCTACAACTTCCGCATGTCGGCCCCGCAAGCCGCCCTCGGGCTTGGCCAGTTGCAGCGGCTCGACTATCTGGTCGCCGCGCGGCGCTATATCGCCTCGCAATACGAAGCGGTTATACGCGATACCCAGTGCGCCTGGCTGACGCCGCCGTACGTCCCCGAAAATACGACCCATTCGTACTGGTGTTATACCTGTACTCTCGACGAGGAAATGCTCGGGACGGATTGGCGCACTTTTCGCAAAGTATTCATCGAGCACGGCGGCGATGGGCTCTACGGGGTTTGGACTCCGGTGCATCTGGAGCCGGTCTTCCAGAATTTAGAAGCCCGCGCGCCCAATTTCGATCCGCGCTATAAGGGACAGGTGAAGTCTTACAGCGAAGGTGATTGTCCTAATGTCGAGGCTTTCCGCCGCCGGATCTGTCTCTTCAAGACGGGGATGCAGACGCTGGACAAAGTGCATGCTCAGGTCGATGCACTGGGGGCGACGATTCGCTACTTCGCAGGTTCGAACTCGACCGTATCGCCTGCTGCGTAGGCGACTGCGCGCACCCAATCTCCATCGGCCCATCCCTGCGGTGGGCTTGCGAGCTCGACGAGTGTGCGGTCCATGTCGGGGTTGGCGGCTTCGACGATGGGTTGCCACGCGCCGTCTCGTTCTCGTTCGAGGCGAGTTTCGTGCAGATAGCCGGTGCGAGTCGGCAGGAAGAAGTCGAGTTCGACCTCGCTTTCGCGCACTGCGGCGATCCGCGCCTTTCCCAATACCGAAGATAGGTCGAGCGTCAGTCGGTGGCCCTCGGCGAGTGCGGCGACGGCGACGACGCGGTAGTTGCGGCCCGCCGGCTGTATGCGCACCCGATCGCCGGTTGCGATTTCGCTGAGGCCTTTTACATCGAGGGTCGAGGCATTGCGGTCGAGCGCGGTGATGGTAGCGGTCTGCCGGGCGCGGGCAAAGCGATGCCGACCCGTGTGGGTCTGCACCGAAGCGGCACCGGTGGTGCTCCATTCGCCATCGATGCATGCTGCGATACCGCTGCTCAACTCGGTGCCGTCGGCGTAGTGGGTCGGCTCCTGGGTTTGCGGGTGCCAGTAGAGTGTCAGTTCGCGGCCAGCGCACGTCTCTAGTCGGACTCCGATGGCTTCGGGGTCTGAAGCGGGAATGGCTTCGGCGCAGGAAAGGGTCGCCGGCCCCAGCCGCGGCTCGAAAACCAGGTCGAAACAACTCGTCTCTTCGGTTTCGCGCCGCCAGAGCAGGGTGCGATAGGTGTAGCGCGATTGGTCCGGCGCACCCATCGCCGCGGTGGCGCGTGCCGTCTGTGCGCCAGCGGGCGCGCGGAGCGCGTGGAGGTCCAGCTCGGCCGCCGGGTCGTGGCAACTGGTCCAGGTGCCGCGCCAGGCACCGGTCGTTTTCAATCGGGCCGGCTGGTCCATATAGGCCAGCGCTGCGTGGTCGGGGTGGGCGAGTCGGTCGAGCTGCCCGCGTTCGACGCTGGGGCCGGCAGCGGTGCCGGGGAGGTCCTCTGATTCGATGCCCTGCAGAACGAACTCTCCCTCCAGACCGCGGCAGAGTCGCCAGTGTTCGGTCCCCCCTGCGACGCGGGCCAGATCGACCAGTGCAGTGCCCTGGCCATCGGTTTCGACCAGCGCGATCAGCCGGCGAAAGTAGATCCCGGGCCGGTACCAGCGCTGCTCTGCAGGGTTCCAGGCCCAGCGCTCGGCTTCGACTTCGGCGACTTGCAATCCCTCGGTAGTTAAGATGCGCACCAGCCGACCGCGCCCGGCGATCGCTTTGAGAAAAGGCTGGGGAGTGTCGAAGGGCAGTTCAAGCGGGTGGAGATCGGGTGCGACCGACCAGACTGAGTTGTGCGTTGCCCAGTGTCCTTCCCAGTAGTGGACGCTGGCCCACGACTGCGGATAGCCCAAATCGCTGAGGAAGGGCCGGTCGTAGGCGTAGAGCTGGACGTCGAGGAGATCCATGTGGCGGTGGTAGGGCGCGTCGCCATAGACGATGCCGGCGGCGGCCCGCTCGGGAACTTCGCCAGTGCGCAGGATGGCGATGCCGACGCCGTCGAGCACGGTATTGCCCAGGGGTTTCTCCCGGTCCGCGTCAACGAGATGGGCATCGCTCAGATATTCGTCGGCCAGGGCTCGCGTCGCAGCGGGTAGGGGCTCGAGCGGTGCGCGGTCATGCAAGGGTGTCTGCACGCCGCTCGAGCCTCCATCGCCGAAGTGGAAGGGGATTCGTCCCAGGAGTGCGATTTCACCAGGGGCCTGGACAATCCGCCGCGCGCGGGTCGGGTCCAAAAGCGAGGGGAAACGCGATTCCGGGTAGGCTCTCGGGTGGCGCTGGCGCAGTTGGCGCAGCTGATATTCGAGGGCGAAGAGCCCCCGGGTATGGGTGTCGTTGTAGCCGCCGGTGGCCTCGGGCGGGGTGCCGCAGGGGAAGAAGTCGTTGATGCCGAAGCCGCGCAGCTTTTCGGGCCCGCGATCGTAGAGCCACTCCAGCGCATCCTGGGCGTCGGCCCGGTCGAGCCCGCGGATGAGGGTTAGCGCCCCTTCGCTGACCCGCGGCAGATTGCTCAGGCCGCCGCCGTCGAGCAGGCACTGGAGCAGCGCGGCGAGCATCTCCTCGACAAGGTGGACGGCGTCCTGGGGCCGAGCGATCGCCAGCCCCAGCGCCTGCGCCCGGGCGACGAGTTCCCGATCTTCCTTGAGAAAGGGCCAGAGGGTATCGTAGGCCAGCGCCAGCGTGGCGCCGACGATGGGCACGTCGATGGCGTAGCGCAGCATGCCCTTGCGGAAGAGGGCTTTGACCGGATCGGGGTGGCTGCCCCAGTCGGGCTGGCCCCAATCCCAGGCGGTTTCGACCTCCTGCGATGGGCCGTGGCGAAATTGCGGCACGGCGGCGAGGTTGATCGTCTCGACGGCATAGCGCAAGAGCATCATCCCGAGGCGGCGGGCGATCTCGGGGTCGAAGTCTTGCCGCAGCAGCGCGGTTAGCTGATCGATGGGCCCGGTGTAGAGGTTGACCAGATCGCGGTGGTAGGCGGCGGCGAAGAGGAAGAGGTGGCCGTCGTCGTCGAAGTAGCCGAAGCCGTCGTCGAGGAATGCGCCGCTGGAGTAGTCCCCCGCGCGCAGATCGTTGCTGGGGAAGACCGCCCCGCAGGCGGGGCAGGTGGAGCGCAGGTCGGCGGGGTGCAGATTGCGGACCCAGGGGTAGAAGCCGTGGTGGGCGAAGAGGGCGGTGCCGCAGTTGGGGCAGCCCTGGTGGACGTTGACGTAGTGGGCCCGGGGCCACTCGGCTGCGGGGAGCTGGCGCCAGAGGGTCTCGTCGTCCTGGTCGAGCCACCAGCCGAGGGCGTCCCGGTCGACTTTGCGCAGGGGGGCGTCTTGCAGCGTTTGCGCGGTCTTGGTCGAGTCCCAGACGCGAGCCAGCGGCCAGCGGCGCGGCCAGTCGACGCCATTGTAGTGCTCGTTTTGGCGCAGTTGGTCGAGGGTGCGGACCTTTACGACGACCTCCGCGTGCTGGCCATTGCATTGGGCGCTGAGGGGATAGTTGCCGCTTTCTCGTGGCGCTCGGAGATAGTACATGAAGGCGTTGTCGCGGGCGGAGAAGCGGCGATCGACGAGTTGGAATGGCGCGATGTGGACTTTGGGCTCGGGACCCGGGGTCTGCACGGGTAGGCGGAAGGAGCGACCGGCCAAAAGCAGGCGCGGCGCCCAGGGCAGGCGCAGGTCGGGAGTCTGGGTCGGGCTCAAGCGCGCTCCAAGAGAGCATAGGTCTCCATCTTGCTCTTGCCGATGGTCTTGCTCTTCTCCAGCCCCTGTGCATCGGCGAGTTGGTCGAATTCGCCGAAGACGTCGTTGAGCAATTCGCCGATCTCGGTGGCGGATGTCCGGGCCGAGAGGGGCGTAAAATTGGCGATCTCGGCAAAGAGGATGGTGGCCGCGTCGAATGGGTCGGCGATGTGGTCGGGCGATTGTTTCTCGGCGGGCATGGCGACGAAGGCCAGACCATTGAGGACGACGATGTATTTGACGTCGTCTTCGCGGAGGGTTTCGCCGCAACCGGGATAAACGATGGATTGCCAGAGTCGCTTCATGGTTATAAAATAGGGTCAGACGAACCGAAGTCACAAAAAAAATCTGCTAATAAGCAATGGGCGCGATATACGTTGTCTGTTGTTGGTTTTGTTTGTCTATTGTCGGCTAGTGCGGGGATTTTCTCTCTGAAAGGGGCTATTATGCGCGTCGTCACATACAACGTACTGGGTCTACAGGGTTATCCTTCCGGGGAAGCGCTAGCGGATGTGGGGAGTTTTGGGGGTGAGGGGCATATTGATCACTTTGTGGGGGTGTTTGAGGAGTTGGATGCCGACATTCTTGCCCTGGAGGAGGGGGTGACGGCGCCGATGATGAAGGGCATCGCGCAGAGGCTGGGGTATTCTCTGGCGACCTTTGCCTCGCCGACGGCTTTTCCGGGGCACGTATTGTCGCGCTATCCGATATTGGAGTCGCGGACGTTTAGCCATTTTGATCCGGAGGTGGAGGTCGTGCCCTTTAGTCGGACGGCGGGGGCGGCGTTGTTGGATGTGGGTGGAGACGAGGTGTGGGTGGTGGTGGTGCATTTGCATCCGGGGGATGTGGCGATGCGGGAGCGGGAGGCGGAGTTGCTCAAGGGGGGGATGGCGGAGTTGATGGCAGTGGCGGAGCGGGTGTTGGTGCTGGGGGATTTTAATTGCGAGTTGGGGGAGCGGGTGCACGGAGATTTACAAGCGCAGGGCTTTGTCAATGCGATGGAGGCGGTTGGGGGTGGCGTGCAGTTGACGATGGATACGGTGGGGGTCGGGCAGTGGCGGATCGACCATATTTACGCCAGCGCGGCTTTGGCGTCGAGCTTGCGCCGGGCGGAGGTTATTCGCAGCGCCGGCTTTCGCCACGATGGCCCGCAGGTTGGGGGGCTGTGGGTGCATTCGGATCACTTGCCGGTGGTGGCGGAGTTTGCGGTGGGAGAGGCCTAGGCGACAGGGTGCTGTGATGTGGGCTTTGCCCGACGATCGCCGGACGTGGGTAGCCTATGTCGGGCTCGTGGTCCTGCTGACGGGGCTGACCTTTGGCAGTTTGGGCGGTCTCTTGCTCGATACGCACGAGGACGAGATCTTCCGCGACCACCTGCAGGCCGATGGCTTCGGCTATTTTTTTAAACCCGCCGCCGAGAAGGAATTCAACGCGCCCGGGCGTCCGGTCACCGAGATTACCCGCTATCTGGGCTATCTGGTTTGGGGCAATGATCCGGGTGCCTTCCACCTCTACTGCGCCGCCGTGCACGCGCTGGCCAGTCTGCTCTTGGCGCTGGCGGCGCGGCGGCTGGGTGCACCGCTCGGGCTCAGCTTGCTGGGCGGGCTGCTCTTGCTGTTGAATGTCTCCCACTTTCGCGGTGTGCACTATATCTCGGGGTTGGATTATCCGCTGGCCCAGGTGTGGAGTTTGGCGGCGGTGATCTGCTATGCGCGCTATGCGGCGGCGCGGCAGGGGGGCTGGCTCGGGGCGTGTGGGGCGTGTCTGGTGTTGGGTACGGCGTCACACCAGGCGGCGGTGATGGTCTTGCCCTTTTTGCTCTACTGGTCGTGGGCGCGGGGGGAAGGTTTTGTCCCGGCGTTGCGCCCGCTCATTCCCGTGGGTCTGGTCCTGCTGCTCGAAGTGTATCTGCTGCTGCAGATCACCGATCGCGAAGGGGCCACGACCTGGGTCTCGCTGCGGCAACTGGCCGGTGGTTCGCTGACCACGACCCTTCCGGCGATGGGGCGGGTATTGCTGTGGCTGATGGGGCGGTTGTTTAGCACCGCGCACTGGTTGCCGCTGACGGTCTACCAGCAGCAGGGGTGGGAAATCTATTTCGGCGGGTTGGTGCTGGTGGGTCTGGGATTTTTGGTCTATAGGCGGACGGAGGTACTGGCCGCCTGGGCCGTGTGGATTCCGCTGGCGCTGGCGCCCTTTATCATGGTGGCGGAGGAGATCCACATCCATCTGGTCCACGGTCCTTCGCGGCATCTGTACATGGCCTCGGCCGGCTCTTCGCTGCTTCTAGCCTGGGGTTTGCAGCAAATCGGTCAGGTGCTGGTCCGCCGATTCGCGATGGGGGGGTATGTGCTCCACGGGATTGTGCTGGTGGGTCTGGGTGTTTCGAGCTATGTCTGTTTAAAAAAGACCGAGGCGCTTTCGCACTATTCGATCGGTCGATTTTATTTGCGGCAGAGCGACTTTGCCACCGGGGTTGCCGAATTGGAACGCGCGATTGCCAAGGGGCGCGATATCATCCCGCTGGAGGATGCCTACTATCGGCTGTGCGTGGTCAAGTTGGGGCTGGGGGATGATATCGCGCGCGATCTGCAAGCGGCGCGGCGGGTCTGTCCAGAATCACGGCGTCTCGATCTGATACACTACGCGCTCGGTAGCTTGTCCAGCGAGTCGGCGGTGGACAAAGTCCGTGAGATTTATATGGCGATCGAGCAGGAGGAACAACTCGACGCACGGGCGCTGGCCGCGGCGGTCTACTACAATATCGGTCTGGGAGCCAGCCGGACTGGAGACGCCGGGCGCGCGATTGTCGCCTATCGCCGGGCGCTGGCATTTGATCGCGACCGGCCGGATATATTCTTCAATTTGGGCGCGGTGCTTTTCGAGTCGGGCGCGGTGAACGCGGCGCTCGCCGCCTATGCAAATGCCCTGGCTATCGACGAGGATCACCTGGCCGCCCGCGTCAATCTCGGTTGGGCGCTCTATGCCTCGGGGCGTATTGAAGAGGCGATTGAGCACTATCTCGTCGCGCTCAAAAACCAGTCTCACGGCGTGGCGCTTTTCAATTTGGGGTTGGCCTATCTGGCCCAAGGCGATAAAGACGCGGCTGAGAAAACCTACGCGCGGGCCGTGGTCGAATACGGCGGCGAATACGGCGCTGAAATTGGCGCTGTGGCGGATCTGCGCGCACTCGCAGCACAGGGTGTTCATGCAAATGCTGCCCGCGCAATACTGACGACGCACTGGTTCGAATAAACGGGCTGTTACAGGCAATTCGAGGAGAATGCACATGACTACGACGATAGAGAAGGCCACCCATTCCCTGCGCTCGGTGCCGGGTTTTCACGGCGAGCATCCGGGTATACAGATCGGCACCTATGTGTCGGATACGGCCCGCGACGAAGAGCTACAGCTCTTGCAGCAGCTCGATGTCAAATGGGCGATGTGTATTATCAACGAGCGCGAATTGCACACCGCCGAATACTACAAACAGTGCAAGGAACGCCTGGCCGAATACGATTTGCAGATCTATCGCATCGCCAATCATTCGGTCCACAATGTCCCCGAAATCACCCTCAACCTGCCCGGCCGCGACGAGAAGATCGAGGAGTTTATTCAGTTTATCTGCAACCTTGGCGCGGCCGGGATCTACTACAATACCTACGCCCATATGGGCAATGGCATCTGGAGCACGGGGCATACAACCGGTCGCGGCGGCGTGACGGCGCGGGTCCTGGACATCAAAAATGCCGAAGGCCATTGGAATGGCGAAATTTACAGCGGCGAGCTGACCCACGGTCGCGCCTATGGCGAAGACGAGCTGTGGGAAAACTACGAATATATGATCCGCAAAATCGCGCCGGTCGCCGAGAGCGAGGGCGTCTATATCGGCATTCATCCCGATGACCCGCCGGTCTATGCCCTCGGCGGGATACCGCGTTGCGTCTTCGGTACTTTCGCCGGCTATAAGCGGGCGCTGGATATCGCCGATAGCCCCAATATCGGCGTCTGCCTGTGCGTGGGTTGCTGGCTGGAGGGCGGCGAGCAGGGCATGGGCGCCTCGGTCGAAGAGGCGATCCACTACTTCGGCGAGCGCAACAAGCTCTTCAAGATCCACTTCCGCAATGTCTCCAATCCCATGCCCGAACCCTGGCAGGAGACCTTTATCGACGATGGCTACCAGGACATGCACCGGGTGATGCAGGCCTTGCGGGCGGTGGAATACGACGGGGCGATTATCCCCGACCATATCCCGGCGATGGCCGGTGGGGGGAATACGGGTTTGGCCTATTCAATCGCCTATATGCGGGCGCTGGTGCAGGCGGTCAACAACGCCGATGCCCTGATAGGGGTCCAGCAACAGTAGCTTCGCGTCGGTTATGCGGGTCTTTTCCATGGTGCATATGCCCTTTCAACTACGCCAGTAGGTCGATTCGGGGTTGGGCTGATAGGCGATGTCGAGCTGGGGGGTGTCGAGTTTGGCCTGCGCCCTGCCCTCCGGTAGTTTGGTGTTCTACACAGAGACTATGGTTTATAGTTGTGGGAAAATGGGGGATGGAAAGGGGGCCGCAACGGGGGTCTATTGTCCCTGCCGCAGCCGCGCCGTATCATAAGCAGTTCGAGCGAGTGCCTGCATCCCGTTAGCCATTGAGGGGTTATGAGCGATCTTATCCGCGTCGGCTTGATTCGCTGCGATACCCACGGCGCCTACTACGCCGCCCTCTGCGCCCGCCACGATCCGCTGCGCCTGCAGCATCCCCTGCCGATTGAGCGGGAAGCCCGCTACTCCTGGCAGCATGGCGGCGCCCATTTTTACTTTTACACCAACTACGGCGACCCGCGGCATATGTCGGTAGAATTTGTCGACGGCTTTGTGCTGGCCAAAGTCTGGGACGAGGACCGCGCCGCCGCCGAGTGCCTGGCCGAGATCTTTGACGACCAGCCCGAAGTCTGCGATGACTTCGCGGCGGTGAGCGACGATGTGGACTTGGTCCTTGTCGCCGACTGCAATGGCGACGGCAGCGACCATCTCGAGTTGGCGCGGCCCGGATTGGAGAAGGGGGTGGCGACCTTTGTCGACAAACCGCTGGCGCTGACGATGGACGATGCCCGCGCGCTGGTCCAGCTCGCCGCAAAGCACCGCGCGCCGATGACCTCGATCTCGATCCTGCGGGCGCTGCCGGCGGCGGAGTTATTCGCCCGGCGGCTTGCCGAAGTGGGGGCGGTGCAATTGGGCAGCGTGCAGGGCGGCGGCACGGCGATGGCCGGTCATATCCACGCGGCGAGTCTGGCGTTGACCCTTTTCGGCGAGGGCGTCGAGCGCGTGCGGGCGATGGGCGATACGGCCTTGCAGACGGTCCACTTGAGTTATGGTGACCGCGAGGACCGACCGCGGCGGGGCGTGACCTTGAGCTGCGATGTGGGCGAGACCTGGCACTGCGCCTTTCACGCCAGCGCCTATGGCCCCGGTGGCGCGATTCACTCGCCGCCGTTGAGCGACTGGGATTTTCCCTTCGGGGCGGCGGCGATCTTGCGCATTGTCAGGGAGATGGTGGAGACGAGGCAGTCGCCGGCGATTATCGGCGCTATGCTCGAAGGGGTGGCCATCTGCGCGGCGGCGCGCCAAGCCCAGGAGACGGGCGTCGTCGTGCAACTTTGAATGGAGTGAGGCTATGTCGATTGTACGGTGTCATCACCACGGCTTTACCGTCTCCGATGTGGAGCGGTCGGTCGCTTTCTATCGCGATGTGCTCGGGCTCGAGTTGGTGCGGATTTCCGAGCGTAGGAATCTGCCGTCGTACGATCAGATTATCGGCCACGAGCATGTCGCGCTGAAGGTGGCGATCTTGCAGCACCCGGTGGGCGAGTTCATTCTCGAGCTGGTCGAATACGAAAATCCCAAGGGGCAGCAGCGCGAGCTGGACAATCCCTTTGTCGGGTCTTCGCATCTGGCTTTTGCAGTCGACGATGTCGATGCGGCTTATGCGGCGTTGCAGGAGGCGGGGTGTGGGGCGATTCATGCGCCGGTGGATGTCGAGCGCGAGGGGGTGGTGGTGGCGCGGGCGATGTATGGGTTGGATCCAGATGGGATTAGTGTTGAGATGTTTCAGGAGTTTGTGGATGTGGTTAAGCGGTAGGGGGCGATTGGTGGGTGGACGGCGTCGGGGGAAAATCGCGTCGTGAGAATTGAGGGAGGAGAGTCGGTATGGAGGAAAGACCTCTGGCCCTGGTGACGGGGGCCGCCCGGGGGATTGGTGCGGCTATTGTGGCGCGGCTCTTGCGCGATGGGATGCGGGTGTTGGCGCTGGATCGGGATGAAGAGAGTTTGGCGGTGCTGGCGGCGGAGCATCCTGCCATTGCAACCATTGCCTTTGATCTGGCGCGGATTGATGCGACGCCGGCGTTTCTGGCTGAGCTGGTGCGGGAGTACGGGGTGCCGACGCGGCTGGCGCTCAATGCGGGGGTCTGGCCCGGAGCGGCGATTGCGGAGATGAGCGATGAGGTTTGGAATCTGAATTTTGCGGTTAATGTGACCTCGCCCTTCGCCTTTATGCGGGGGCTGGGGCCGGAGATGGTGGGGGGGGGCGCGATCGTTTGTACGGCCAGTCGCAATGCCTATCGGTCGAGCGTCAACAACGCGGCTTACGATGCGTCCAAAGCGGCGCTATTGGGGCTGGTGCGGACGGCGGCGGGGGAGTTTGCCGGGGATGGGATTCGGGTCAACTCCGTTTCGCCCGGGGTGGTTTCGACGCCGGCGACGCCGGAGATTGAAGAGCCGCTGTTCAAGGCGGCTTATCGCAAGCAGATTCCCATGGATCGCTATGGCACGCCCGAGGATATTGCGGCGGTCTGCGCCTTTTTGCTCTCGGACGATTCGGGTTTTATGACCGGGCAGGATATCATTGTCGATGGCGGGCAGATCGCCTGTCAGGACAATGGGCGCTATATGGAGATTCCGGGGTTGGGGGGAGGGGAATGAAGCCGGTGCTGTTGCTGGGTGGGTTTTTGCCCGGCCAGTCGCTGTGGAGCATCGAGCGCGGCTTTGCGCATCTGGGTTGTCGGGTGCACTATTTGCCGACGCGCGGCTGTATTGTCTCGCACCGGGAGCGGGATGTGCTGCTGGCGCAGGAGGAGGCCGATATTGTCCCCGAGCCAGGGGAGTGGTCGCTGCCCCATGCGAGCGACGCCGAGTTTCAGGATGCGTTGTGCGCCGCGATAGAGCAGCATCGACCTGCGCTTTTGCTGTGGTGGTTTAGCAAGGACGATCGGCCGCCCGGACTGATCGCCTATCTGCGCGAGCAATATCCCTGGTGCAAAACGGTGACCCACACCCAGGACGACCCGTGGGACCTCCGGCGCCATCCGGAGTTTTCGCGGGAGTTCGAATATGCGGTGACCTGCTGTCAGGAGAGCGTGGCCGAATATCGGCAACAGGGCGTCGAGGCCATCGTCCTCTATCCCCCGCCGGCGATTTCGCTGCACGGGGTTGCCCGGCCGGCGCCCGGCGAAACTTGCGATTTTTCGCTTACCGTGTTGTCCAATTACGCCCGCGAGGGCGGTGGGGCGGAGGCCTATCTACAGTCATCCGATCCCGTCGACCGCATCACCCACCCGATCCCCTTTCCCGACCAGCGACTGCTGCGGTCAGAGCTGGTGGCGGCGTTGAAGGATCTGGGCCGGATGCATATCTATGGGGGGTTGGGGCACGGCACCTTTGCGGGGATTCCGCGGTCGGCCTATCGGGGTTTCAGGACCTATGCCGAACTGCCGGGGGTCTACGCGGCGGCGAAGATCAATATCAACCACCACAACTCGCCCGCTTCGCGCGGCTATCTGAATCAGCGCGATACGGCGATTGCCGGCAGCGGGGGGTTTATGCTGACGGACTATGT
>JAYYUU010000057.1:0-6335 GCA_036343835.1 Candidatus Latescibacterota bacterium
AACCCCCACCACCTCCATCCCCTCCGGCCGCTTCCATCCCTTCAAATTGCTCCGCGCCACCAAACACCGCTCAAAGCCCAAACTCCGCGCCTCCACCACCCGCCGATCGACCTGATTCACCGGCCGAATCTCTCCCCCCAACCCCACCTCGCCAATCGCCACCCGTTGCGCATCGATGGGCTTGTTGCGAAAACTCGAGACAATCGCCAAGCCCACCCCCATATCCACCGAAGGTTCGTCGAGGCGAATCCCGCCGACCACATTGACGAAAATATCCTCGCCCGACAGATCGTGACCGCAGCGCTTTTCGAGCACGGCGATAATAATGGAGAGCCGCTTGGCGTCGATGCCGGTGGCCACCCGTTGCGGATAGCCAAAACTAGAACGCGAGACCAGCGCCTGAATCTCGATCAACAATGGCCGGGTGCCCTCCATGCTACAGACAATCGCCGAGCCCGACACGCCCTCGGCGCGCTCGGCAAGCAAGATCTCAGAAGGGTTGGACACCTCGATCAACCCCTGGTCGCGCATTTCAAAAATCCCGATTTCATTGGTCGAGCCGTAGCGATTTTTGGCGGCGCGGAGGATGCGGAAGTGGTGGTGCCGCTCGCCCTCCAGATAGAGCACGGTATCGACCAGATGCTCCAAAACCCGCGGCCCGGCCACCGTGCCCTCCTTGGTCACATGTCCGACCAAGAAGACCGGAATCCCGCTCTCCTTGGACAGATAGACCAACCGCGCGGCGCATTCGCGGACCTGGGTTACGCTGCCGGGCGCGCTCTCCAGATCGGGCATGTAGATGGTCTGGATCGAGTCGATGACGACCGCCACCGGCCCGGCCGCCTGTAGCTGGGCGAGAATCGCCGTGAGATTGGTCTCGGCCATGACCTGCAGATCCTCGCACAACGCCCCCAGACGCCCGGCGCGCAAACGGATTTGCGCCGCCGACTCCTCGGCGGAAATATAGGCGATGCGACAGTTGGCAGCCGCCAACTGACCGGCCATCTGCAGCAGGATCGTCGACTTGCCGATGCCCGGGTCGCCGCCGACTAAGACCACCGAGCCGGGCATGATGCCGCCGCCCAAGACCCGGTCGAACTCGGCAATGCCGATCTGCAACCGCTCGTGGTCCTGATCGTCGACCTCGGTGATCGGCTGGAGTGTGGACCGAGGCGGAGCCGCCAGGTGCTCGCGGCGCTTGTCGAGCTCTTGTGGCCGCTCTTCGACGCAGGTATTCCACTCGCCGCAGCCGGAGCAGCGCCCAAACCAGCGCGCGGCGCTATGGCCGCAGGCCTGGCACACATAGGCGGAACGGTTCTTTTTGGCCATGGATTTATTCGCCTAAGAAGAGGTGCGGGCAACGACGACCCGGGGCACCTCGTTGAGATCGGGTCTCGTCTGAACCTCCGCGAAGCGTCCAACCTCCGCAAGTAGGCGCTCAACTTCGGTGCTTTGCCCGTCGCCTACTTCGAGTAGCAGGTGGCCTCCGGAGCAAATAAAGTCGGGCGCTGCCCGGACAATTCGGCGATAGCAGTCCAACCCGTCCTCGCCCCCATCGAGGGCCAGCGCGGGTTCGTGGTCGCGGACTTCCAGCTCGAGACCGACCAGGTCGCCATGGCGCACATAGGGCGGATTGCTCGCGACGATATCGAATGATGCTACCGCAGCGCCCTCAAACGGCGCGAAGAGATCGCCGCAGAGCCACTCGATGTCCAACGCGCAGCGCTGGCCATTGCCCCTAGCCACAGCCAGGGCGGCCTCCGATATATCCGTCGCCACGACCTGGACCTCCACCGCCTCCTGCTTAAGCGACAGGGCAATCGCCCCCGAACCGCAGCACAAATCGAGCGCCCGCCCGCCTTCGGGCAGATGTTCCAACGCCACCTCGACCAGCACTTCGGTCTCGGGCCGCGGAATCAATACATCGGGAGTCACGCTCAATTCGAGATGGCGGAAAGCGGCCACGCCGACGATATACTGCACTGGCACGCGCTGCAATCGCTGGCGCACATAATCGCGGTAGGCGTCCACTTCGTCGGTGTGCAGGGGGCGTTCGAATTGCAGATAGAGATCGAGGCGTTTCACGTCGAGCACGGCGGCGAGCAGAAGCTCGGCCTGTAGTCGGGGATTTTCCAAATCCTTCGCGGCAAAGAAACGGCTCGTCTCTTCGAGAATGTCGAGCAGTTTCCAGGAGCGCTGGCGCATGGGGTTGGACTAATCTGCGCCGACGCTCGCCGCCTCCAGCGCATCCTGCTGCGAGGCCAGGACCAGTTGCTGCACGAATTCCTCGAAATCGCCGTCGAGGACCTCCTCTAAGCGATAGAGCGACAGAGTAATGCGATGGTCGGTGACCCGCCCCTGCGGAAAATTATAAGTGCGGATCTTGGCGCTGCGATCGCCGCTGCCGATCTGGCCGGCGCGGGTGGCGTCGCGCACGGCCTTCTGCTCGGCCTGGATTTTGTCGTAGAGCCGGGCGCGGAGAATCTTCAGGGCCTTGTTCTTATTCTTCAGCTGCGACTTCTCGTCCTGGCACGAGACGACCAGACCCGTCGGCGCATGGGTGATCTTCACCGCCGAGTCGGTGGTGTTGACGCTCTGGCCGCCGGGGCCGCTAGAGCGATAGACTTCGATCTTGAGGTCCTCCTGCGCGATATCCACCTCCACATCCTCGGCTTCGGGCAGCACCGCCACCGAAGCCGCCGAAGTGTGGATCCGACCCGAGCCCTCGGTCTTGGGCACCCGCTGCACCCGATGCACTCCGCTCTCGAACTTGAGCCGGCCAAAGGCGTCCTTGCCCGAAACCATAAATACCGCCTCCTTAAAACCGCCCGCCGGATTCTGGCTGGAGGAAAGCTCCTCGGTCTTCAAACCCTGGCGCTCGGCGAAGCGATGGTACATGCGGTAGAGATCGCTGGCGAAGAGCCCCGCCTCGTCGCCGCCGGCCCCCGCGCGGATCTCGACGATGGCGTTGCGGCCGTCGTTGGGGTCTTTGGGAACCAGCAGCACCTTGAGCTCCTCCTCCATCTGCGCCACTTCCCCCTGCAGCTCGTCGCGTTCGACCTCGGCCAGCTCGACCAGCTCCGGGTCGCTGCCGTCGGCAATGATCTCCTCGGCTTCGGCCAGCGCTCCGTGCGCCTCGCGGTATTTCGCCGCCAGCCCACTCAGCTCCTGCAAGTCGCCCAACTCGCGCGCCAACTTCTGGTACTGGGTTGGGTTCTGGCTCGTGGCCGGGTCGGCTAGCTGCGCGCTCAACTCCTCGTAGCGCTGCTCGTATTCGCTCAATTTGTCTAGCATGACACCTTATCCCAATCCAAAACCTCAACTAAACCTGCGCTACCTGTGCATCCTCGCCGAGCACGCAGCGCAGCGCGACCAATGCGACCTCCAACTGATCATCGTCGGGCTCGCGGGTCGTAATCCGCTGCAACCAGAGCCCCGGCGCGATCAACACCCGGGTCAGTGGATGGTTGCGCTTCACGCCCGAAAATTTGAGCAGTTCGAAACTGATGCCCGCGATCAAAGGCAGCAGAGAAAAATGAGTGGCAAAGCGCTCGAAGAGACTCTGGGGATGCCCGAAGACCGCGGGGAATAGCGAATCGGCGCAGGCAAAGACCGCGATCGCGAAGAGCACCACGATCAGCATAAAGCTGGTCCCGCAACGCGGATGCAGCCGACCGAAGCTCCGCGCCTCAGCGACCGTCAGTTCAACGCCGGCCTCCAAAGTGAAGATGCTCTTGTGCTCGGCGCCGTGATACTGAAAAACCCGTTGAATTTCGCGCCAGCGGCTAATCGCCCACAAATAGAGGACCAGCAGCACCGTCCGTACCCCACCTGCCAGCAGATTAAATTCCAGCGCGTTTTTCTGCAGACCGAAAAACTGGGCGACGGTCAGGGGTAAGAGGAAAAACAGGCCAATGCCCAGCCCGAGTGAAAAGACCAGCGTCGCGCCCAATGACAACTGCTCCTTCCAACCGCTCTCTGGCAATGCCGCATCCTGCCCCACCAGACTCTTACCTTGCGCCACCTCTCCTTCCCCTTCTTCGCTCTGCTGCATCGCGACATCAGCCGAAAAATTGAGCGCCTTGAGCCCGATGACCATCATCTCAAAAAAAGAAATCGCCCCGCGCAACACAGGTAGGCCCAATAGGCGATAGCGCCGCGCCAGCGATTCGTATGCCTCCTCGCGCACCACGATCTTGCGGTCGGTCACCCGTACCGCGGTGACAATCTTGCCCGGCACGCGCATCATGACCCCTTCGATGACGGCCTGGCCGCCGACCGGCAAGTCTTTGGTGAGTTGTGCTCTATCCATGGTCTCGTACACGAAAAAGGCGATAAGACCTCTCGCGCAGAAAGGATCCTACCACCTTATCGTCGAGTAAATATAGCTAAGCCTGTGCTTCGGCCGCCGTTTCCTCTCCGCCTCCGGGCGGCGCCTCCGCAGCGGCGGCTTCGGGGGCCCCACTACTCGTGCCGTAGCGGCGATTGAACTGCTCAATGCGCCCGCCGCGATCCATGATCAAATGCTTCTTGCCCGTATAGAAAGGGTGTGACGCCGCGCTGATCTCCACCCGGATCACCGGATAGGAATTGCCGTCTTCCCATTCCATCGTCTCTTCGGATGTCAGCGTCGAACGCGACAGGATCTTTTGGTCACAGCTCGTATCGAGGAAAATGACCGTGTGGTACTCGGGATGGATATCCGCTTTCACCTTTGTGCTCCTCTACCTGCTGAAGTTCTTGTGTAAGAGCTAAACAAAATAGGGCACGGGCCCAAAAAAGCAAGCTGCTAGTCGTTCATCGCCTTGAGGAACTCCTCGTTGGATTCGCTGCCCTGCATGCGCTCCTGCAGAAATTCCATGCCCTCGATGACGCCCATCTGGTTGAGGATCCGGCGCAGCACCCACGAGCGGTTCAATTCGAACTCCGAGAGCAACAATTCTTCTTTGCGGGTGCTGGTCGCCGTCACGTCGACGGCCGGGTAGACGCGGCGATTGCTCAAGCGACGGTCGAGTTGCACCTGCATATTGCCGGTGCCCTTGAACTCCTCGAAGATCACCTCGTCCATCCGGCTCCCCGTCTCGACCAGGGCCGTGGCGACGATCGAGAGGCTGCCGCCCTCCTCGAGGTTCCGGGCCGCCGCAAAAAAGCGCCGCGGAAACTGTAGCGCCGTCGAGTCGACGCCGCCGGTGAGAATTCGCCCCGAGTGCGGGGTAACCGTGTTGTAGGCTCTTGCCAGGCGGGTGATGCTATCGAGCAGGACGACGACGTCGCGCTTGTGCTCGACTAAGCGCCGAGCCTTCTCGATCACCATCTCCGCCACCTGCACGTGTCGCGTCGCCGGCTCGTCGAAAGTCGAGCTGACGACTTCGCCATTGACCGAGCGCAGCATATCGGTGACCTCCTCGGGACGCTCATCGATCAGCAGCACGATGAGGATCGCCTCGGGGTGGTTGGTGGTGATGGCGTTGGCAATCTTCTGCAATAACATGGTCTTGCCGGTAAAGGGCGGTGCCACGATCAGACCGCGCTGCCCCTTGCCAATCGGCGAGAGCAGGTCGAGGATCCGGGTGGTCATATCCTTCTTGTTGTGCTCTAGCCTAAACCGATCCGTCGGGTGCAAAGCGGTCAAATTCTCGAAGATCGTCTTGCTCTTGGTGACCTCCGGATCGTCGAAGTTGATGGCCTCGACCCGCAGCAACGCGAAATACTTCTCGTCGTTTTTCGGCGGGCGGATCTGACCGGAAATAGTGTCCCCCGTGCGCAGACTGAAGCGCTTAATCTGCGAGTGGGACACGTAGATATCATCGGGCCCGGGCAGGTAGTTATAACTCGGTGAGCGCAGAAAACCAAAACCCTCCTCCAGCACCTCCAGGGTGCCCTCAGCAAAAATTAGCCCGCTGCGTTCAGTCTGATGCTTGAGGATGGCGAAGATCAGCTCCTGCTTGCGCAAGGCGGTGAAATCCGAGACTTCGAGCTTCTTGGCCAACTCCTGCAGATCCAGGATATTCATGCGCTGGAGCTCAACGATATTCATTTTTTGGATTTTGTTCGCAGGCGGCATTTCTTCCTTGCAACCTTTCTTGCAGTTACGATACGGGGATTTCGTATGCGGCATCCGGTCCCGATATGGCGCCAGAGGCACTTGAGATGAGAGCAAATAGTGTTTTCGGAACGCGGTGGTGCAGCTAAGCCGCCGGCTCCGCACCTGAGAAGCGCAACCTACCTTGATTAGATTTTAAAAAAGTAGCTGCAGGAGGTTTATCGTGAGATAGATAAGGCTTAGAGAATGAGTGGATTTTAACGCTAAATAAACCGCCGGAAATTCGTACCCC
>JAYYUU010000058.1:0-14010 GCA_036343835.1 Candidatus Latescibacterota bacterium
TAATTCCGGAGATAGAGGGTGTTCTAGCTACTATCGGCAATATTAAGACGCCTCAACAGGCTTGTGTTTCCTCAGGGTCTACTAATGGGATAGTGTTCGTTCTCGTAGCTTTCAACAAGGAGGCTCAGTAATTCGAGGTGATCTTCTTCGGGGCTGTCTTCATCGGTGTCCAAGCAGAGTGTCGATTTCTGCCATGATGGCCTGGTATCCCGCCCCTGCTTTATGGATTGCGCCGCGTTGCGCATTACCCGGTCAGATATCTGAATGGTGACCTATTCGCTCATATTACAAAGGTTCCGGCCACTCGCCATAAGTCAATTTTCAATTCAAATGTCGCTTCGCCTCCTGCTCCACCAGCGCCCGCAACTCGGGGTCGTCGATGCAGAAGATGCGAAAGATTTTGGCCTGGTCCTCGAAATTGTGCAAGAGCGAGTCGCGCAGGCGGGTGACCTCGGGGTCGTCGAAGGTCAGGGGGTCGGTCTTGTCGGAGGGGATCTCGCGGCCGTAGAAGACCTTGAGATCGACTTCGGGGGTTTTGTTGAAGCCGGGGATGTCGATGAGGATCTCGTGGCCTGCGAGCGGGCGGCCGAGCTTGTTGCCGAAAATCCGGCAGAGCTCGATTTCCTTGTCGCGGCGCTTGTTGGGGTCGTGGAAGAGATCGTAGAGATAGTGCATCAGGTCTTGTTTGCGTTCGCCGGGGTGGATCACCGCGCCGACCTTGTAGAGGCGGCGGTGGATCGTGCCGTCTAAGAGCCGGGCCGAGTTTTCGAGCCCTAAGCGCTCCTGCTCGTCCCGGAGCAGCGAGACTAGCTCGCTCTCGGTGAGGCGGTGGAAGCCGGAGGAATCGAGCTGGTTTTGCGGGTGGAGCAGGATTTCTTGCACGGCGCGTTTGAACATCGCCGAGCTGGCGCGCACTGCGTGGTGCCAGTAGACATTGCGATACATCAGATAATTGGTGAAGACCAGGGCCTCGACGGCGGAGACGCCCTTGCTGGTGATGGCCAGCCGCTTGCGCTCGGGGTCGAATTTGATCGAGGCGGCTAAGCGATCGCGATTGACGCTCTCGCCAAAGGGCACGCCGCAGAACATCGAGTCGCGCAGGAGGTAGTCGATCTTGTCGGGGTCGAGGGTGCCGCTGAGGATATTGGCCAATAGCAGGTCCTCGGCGGGGATCTCGCGATTTTTGTTTTTGTAGTCGATGACATTGGCCACCCGCACCGGATCGATCTGGAATTTATCGGCGATGGTCTGATAGATCGCGCCGTCTTGGTCCTCAATGATCTGCCGGGCCCGCTCCTCGTGGAGGACGAAGAAGGGCATCAATTCTTCTAGAGTATGCGAGAAGGGATAGTGGCCGATATCGTGGAGCAGGGTGGCGGCGATAAAGACGCGCACATCCTCGTCGTCCAACTCAAGCGGGGGATCGGAGTCGAGGAGACGGGCCAAGAATTGCTTGGCGAGGTGGTAGACGCCCAAAGAGTGCTCGAAACGCGAGTGGCGGGCGCCCGGGTAGACCAGCTGGACATAGCCGAGCTGGGTAATATTGCGAAGGCGCTGGAAGTCTTCGGTGTCTACAAGGGCCAGGACGGGATCGGGGACGTGAATATAACCCCAGACCGGGTCGCGGATGGCCTTGCCGTCTTCGGCTAAGAGCGGATGATCCATAATGGGGGCGAATCTAGGGGAGGGGCATTACCCTGTCAAGACAATTATTCCCCGAACTCCTTATAGACACGTCACTTAGGGAGATTTATTCCCGTGAATCTCCCGTTGACATAAAAGGAACTAGCTCCTATTTTAAATGACTTCGCTCTAATTTGACACTAGACACTATATAAATAGGGAATTGATATTTAGGATGGAACGCACGTTGATGATCGTCAAGCCCGATGCCGTCGCCAAAAACGCCGTCGGTCAGATTATCGCCCGCGTCGAGGGCGAGGGCTTTGTGGTGCGCGAGTTGCGCATGGTCGAACTGTCCGCTGAGCGGGCGGGGGAGTTTTATGCGGTGCATCGGGAGCGGCCCTTTTACGGCGAATTAGTCGAGTTTATGACCTCGGGGCGGGTAGTGCCGATGGTACTCGAGCGCGACAATGCCGTAGCGCATCTGCGCGGTTTTATCGGCCCGACCAATAGCAACGAAGCCCCCGCCGGCACCATTCGCGGCGACTTTGGCACCGATGTGCAGTGCAATGCCGTGCACGCCTCCGACTCGACCGACAACGCGGCGATCGAGATCGCGTTTTTCTTCGCCGACTAAACAGACGATGGCCGCTAGCGCCAAAGCGTTGTTGACGCTCGATGACCTCGCAGAGGGGCACAATGTCTTTGCCGTCGAGCTGAGCGCGGAGGAGTTGGATTTACACGATGAATTTTTCGCCTTTCCCTCGGTGGTCAAAGCCGAGGTCGAGGTGCGGCGCAGTATGGCCAATTTCAATCTCGAAGGGGTGGTGACTTGCCAGATCAGCGGCGATTGTTATCGCTGCCTCAAGATGGTGGAGGCGGGGGTTGAAGCCCGGTTTCGCCTGGCTGTGCAGCGCCGCCAGGCCAGCCCCGAGGAATTGGCATCGGCTGAGGAAGATGGCTATATCGAGATCGTCGACCCGGGGACCCGCAAAATCGATTTGCGTGACTATATCCGCGAGGCGTTGATCTTGGACCTGCCGATACGGATCCCCACCCCGGATGCCAAAGGACATTGTCCTCAGTGCGGCGACAATCTGGAGGATGCCCTCGACAAGGGCGAACAAAAAGAAGCCGACCCGCGCTGGGCCGCGCTCGGCAAGATCGAATTTTCGCAGACGGAAGAAAGCACCTGAAAGGAGCTACCAAGTGGCTGCAGTACCTAAGAGAAGAATTTCGCGCACCCGCCGCGACAAGCGGCGCACCCACTGGAAGATCAAAGCGGCGGCCAGGACCACCTGCGCCCATTGCGGGCAACCCGCCCTCCCCCACCGCGTCTGCACCAGCTGTGGCTTCTACCGCGGCCGCGGATACGTCGAGCCCGAAGTTTAGGCTCATTTGGCGGGGTGGGGTATTGAGTGGCTGAAACGGAGAAGAAATACCGGGCGGCGATCACCGCGACCGAGCGCTTCTTACCCGAGCGGGTCGTCACCAACGCCGATATGGGGAAGCTCGTCGACACCTCCGACGAGTGGATCCGTTCGCGCACCGGCATTATCGAGCGGCGCTTTCTCGCAGAGGACGAGCCGACCTCCAAAATGGCGATCGCCGTGGCCGAGGGGCTTTTAAAGCGCCGTGGCCTGACGGGCGACGATATCGACCTGATCATCGTCGCCACTATCACGCCGGACATGATCTTCCCGGCGACGGCGTGTCTGGTGCAGGATGCCATCGGCGCCAAAGGGGCCTGGGCCTACGATTTGTCGGCGGCCTGCTCCGGCTTTGTCTTCGCCGTCGCCACCGGAGCGCAGTTTATCGAAAGCGGCGCCCATCGCCGGGTGATGGTCATCGGCGCCGACAAGATGAGCACGATTCTCGACTTTGAAGACCGCGCGACCTGCGTGCTCTTTGGCGACGGGGCCGGCGGAGTAATTTTGGAACGCGGCGAGGACGCGGAAGTCGGGCTGATCGACTTCGAGCTCTACGCCGATGGCTCCAATGTCGAATGCCTGCATATCAAGGGCGGCGGCAGCCTGCATCCCCCTTCGCACGAGACTGTTGACGCGCGCCTGCACTGTATTCGCCAGGAGGGTGCCACCGTCTTTAAGTTCGCGGTGGTCAAGATGGCCGAAGTGTCGGCGAGCTTGATCGAGCGCAATGGATTCACCGGTGCCGATCTCAAACTCTTCGTGCCGCACCAGGCCAACAAGCGCATCATCGACGCGGCGGCCGAGCGGATGGATTTGCCTCCTGAAAAAGTGATGATCAATATCGACCGCTGCGCCAATACCACCGCCGCGACCATTCCCATCGCCCTGGCCGAAGCCGTCGACGAGGGTCGGTTGGAACGCGGCGACCTGGTGCTGATGACCGGGGTTGGTGGCGGGCTCACCTGGGGCAGCGTGCTATTCCGCTGGGGGTCGTAAGGTGAGCGCTGGGGCTTTTTTATTTCCGGGGCAGGCTTCGCAAGTCGTGGGGATGGCCCGCGACCTCTACGACCTCTACGAATCGGTGCGCGAGCGCTTTGCCCAGGCCGATGAGTGCTTGGGTTTCGCACTTAGCGCGATCTGCTTTGAGGGGCCGGAAGAGCGGCTGATGCAGACCGAGGTGACGCAACCAGCGGTCTTCGTCCACAGTGTTGCCGCGTGCGAGTTGCTCCAGGCCGCGGGTTTGGAACCGGTGGCGGTGGCCGGGCACAGTCTCGGCGAGTACTCGGCACTGGTGGCGGCTGGGGCGCTGTCTTTTGAGGAGGCGCTTAAGCGGGGGGGGCCGCGCGGCAAATTGATGCAGGCGGCTGGCGCAGCGCGTCCGGGGGCGATGGGGGTGGTGTTGGGTTTGGAGGATGAGCAGGTCGTCGCGCTTTGCGAGCAAGCGGAGGGGATGGTGGTAGCGGCCAATTTCAACGCGCCGGGGCAGGTCGTGGTTGCGGGGGAACAGGTCGCTGTCGCGCGGTTGGGCGAGTTGGCCGCGGCGGTGGGTGCCAAGCGCTTTGTCGAATTGGCCGTCAGCGGAGCCTTTCACTCACCGCTGATGGAACCGGCGGCGCAGGAGATGGCGGCGCTATTGCAGGTGACGCCTATCGCCGTGCCGCGCGTGCCGGTGTTGACCAATGTCTCGGCTGCGCCGGTTGTGGACCCCGAAGAGCTTCGGGCGCATCTGATTCGGCAAATCACCAGCCCGGTGCGCTGGACCGAGACGGTGCGCAAGCTGGTGGAGATGGGCGTCGATCACGCCTTTGAGGTAGGCCCTGGGGCGGTGTTGCAGGGTCTGGGGCGGCGGATCGAGCGCGGGCTTAAAGTAGCGAGCGCGGGCACGGCGGAGGGAATCGCCGCGGCGGAGGGCGCGGAGTAATATGGGACTTTTAGAGGATAAAGTTGCGCTGGTGACCGGCGGATCGCGGGGCATCGGCCGCGCCATCGCGCTGCGGCTGGCGGCCGAGGGCGCCGATCTGGCGATCTGTGCTCGCAATGCCGCAGCGGCAGGGGATGTAGCTGCGGAGATCGAAGCCTTGGGTCGCCGTTGCCTGGTGCGCCAGACCGATGTCGCCGATACAGAGCAGGCGGCCGCGCTAGTCGCGGCGACGATTGAGGAGTTGGGTCGACTCGACGTGCTGGTCAATAACGCCGGCGTCACCCGCGACAATTTGTTGATGCGGATGAAGGAGGAGGATTGGGACGAGGTGCTGGCGATCAATCTCAAAGGCGCCTTCAACTGCGCCAAGGCCGCGGTGCGCCTGATGCTCAAGGCGCGTGGCGGGCGGATCGTCAATAT
Organism: Candidatus Latescibacterota bacterium; assembly: GCA_036343835.1. Classification (GTDB taxonomy): domain Bacteria; phylum Latescibacterota; class UBA2968; order UBA8231; family UBA8231. The sequence goes on from JAYYUU010000058.1 coordinate 5,395, forward strand.
CACTTCGGTGGTGGGTTTGCAGGGCAATGCCGGTCAGGCCAACTACGCCGCTTCCAAGGCCGGGTTGATCGGCCTGACCAAGAGCCTGGCGCGCGAGCTGGCCTCGCGCGGGATTACCGTCAACGCCGTGGCCCCGGGGCTGGTCCCCGAAACGGGAATGACCGGCGAACTGCCGGAGGAGGTGCGGGAGCAGATGCTTGCTGCCGTGCCGCTGGATCGGGCGGGGACGCCCGAGGACGTGGCGCACGCGGTGGCGTTTCTGGCTTCTGAGCAGGCCGCCTATATCACTGGACAGGTCCTGGCCGTCGATGGCGGGATGGTGATGTAGATAGCGGTTGAAAAAGGGATTGTAGTACGACTATATTTGGCGCTATAAGGAATTGTTCTATCCACCCATTACCCCGAGGGGAATGTGAAATGGCTGACATTAGTGAACGCGTAAAGGACCTGGTCGTCGAGCAGTTGGGCGTGAGTCAGGACCAGGTGAACCCCCAGGCCTCCTTTATCGACGACCTGGGCGCCGATTCACTCGACACTGTCGAGTTAGTGATGGCCTTTGAGGAGGAGTTCGGCATCGATATTCCGGATGAGGACGCCGAGAAGATGGTGACCGTCGTCGATGCGATCAAGTATCTGGAAGAAAATAGTAAGGCCTGAAGTTTAAGGTGTCCAGACGCAGAGTGGTAGTCACGGGCTTGGGGGCGCTGGCCCCCAATGGCAACGATCTGGATTCGTTCTGGGACGCGCTGGTGAACGGGCGTTCGGGTGTCGGGCCGATCACCAGGTTCGACGCCTCCGGGCACCGGGCTAGAATTGCCGGTGAGATCAAGGGCTTTGACGCCGAAGCCGAGCTCAATCGCAAGGATGTGCGACGCAACGACCCGTTCACCCATTATGCCATTTATGCCGCCCGACAGGCGGCCGCCCATGCTGGATTGGACATGGCAGTCGTTGATGCCGAGCGCATGGGGGTCATTTGGGGCTCGGGAATTGGTGGGATCCAGACCCACGAGGACCAGCACACCATATTAATGGAGAAGGGCCCCAAGCGCATCAGCCCGTTTTACGTGCCGATGATGATATCGGATATGGCCGCGGGCATGATCTCGATGGTGCTGGGCGCCAAGGGGCCCAACTACGCCACCGTATCGGCCTGTTCGTCGGCGGCGCACGCCCTCGGCGAGGCGGCGCGCAAGATCCAGTATGACGAGGCCGATGTGATGGTGGCCGGTGGTTCCGAAGCGGCCTGCACCGCCATTTCCGTCGCTGGTTTCGCCTCGGCCAAGGCGCTGTCGACGCGCAATGACGAACCCGAGCGGGCCAGCCGGCCCTTCGACGCCGAGCGCGACGGCTTCGTACTCGGCGAAGGCGCGGGGGCGATTATCCTCGAAGAGTTGGAACACGCCAAGAGGCGTGGGGCCGAGATCTATGGCGAATTCCTGGGGCTGGGCTTTACCGCCGATGCCTATCATCAGACGGCGATGGCGCCGGAGGCGGAGGGCGGCACCCGGGCGATGCGCATCGCGCTCAAGGACGCCGGTTTGGACCCGGGCGATATCGACTATGTCAACGCCCATGGCACCTCGACGCCGATGGGCGACAGCCAGGAGACTACGGCGATCAAGACGGTCTTCGCCGGCCACACCGACCATTTGGCCGTCAGTTCGACCAAGTCGATGACGGGCCATCTGCTGGGCGCGGCCGGGGCCGTCGAGAGCATCGCCTGCGTCATGGCACTCAAACACGGGATATTGCCGCCGACGATCAACTACGAGAATCCGGATCCGGAGTGCGACCTCGACTGCGTGCCCAACGAGGCGCGGCCGACCGAGGCCAACTACGTCCTCAACAACTCCTTTGGTTTCGGCGGCCATAACGTGGCGCTGGTCTTTAGCCGCTACACGGGCTGAGCCCTGCGCTTTTTTGCCCTCCGCGGAACGGGTTTTATGGGCTGGATTTCAACCCTCTGGAAGCGCTTCAAGCTGGCGGGTGACCTGGGCGAGCTCTCGCCCGAGTTGCTGCGCTCGCTCGAAGACCTGGTGGGCTACCGCTTCCAGAACAGTGAATTGCTGGTCAAGGCCCTCAAACACCGCAGTTATGTCTACGCGCAGCAGGGCAGCGGCATCGAGTCCAACGAGCGGCTCGAATTCCTCGGGGACGCGGTGTTGGACCTGTTGGTGGCCGAGTTTCTCTTCCTGCTCTTCGAGGACAAACGCGAGGGCGATCTGACCCAGATGAAGTCGCTATTGGTCAGCCGCACGGTGCTGGCGCGGCAGGCGCGGCAGCTCGGTCTGGATGCCTTTGTCCTGCTCAGTGCGGAAGAGCGCGACTCCGGTGGTGGGCGGCAGCCCTCGATTCTCTGCGATGCCTTCGAGTCGCTGATCGGGGCCATTTATCTCGATGGAGGTCGGGCCCCCTGTCGCGTTGTCGTCCAGGCCGCGGTGCTTGACGATTTTCACGAACTGATCAAGCAGGACGACTATATCAACTTCAAGAGCAAGTTGCTCGAGCACACCCAGGGTTTGGGCAATGGCCACCCGCGCTATCTGGTCCATTCGGAGGAAGGTCCCGATCACGATAAGGTCTTCAGCGTCGAAGTTAGCGTTACCGGCGAGCGCATTGGTCGGGGTCAGGGTCGCAGCAAGAAGGAAGCCCAGCAGATGGCGGCCAAAGACGCGTTGCAGTATCTGGGTGCCCTTTAATGGTTCCCTGGCGCGTTATCGATACTGGTGCCGGCCACGGTGCTTATAATATGGGCGTGGATCAGGCGCTGGTCGAGGGTGTAGACCAGGGGCCGGTATTGCGCTTCTACGGTTGGGATCCGCCGGCCGTCTCCTGCGGCTATGGCCAGCGGGTTGAGCGCGAAGTGGATTTGGAGGCCTGTCGCGCGCTGGGCGTCGATGTGGTGCGTCGGCCCACCGGCGGGCGGGCGGTGCTACACTGGGAAGAGTTGACCTATTGCGTCGTCTGCGATCCCAGCGATTTGGGCTCGGGTGCAGGGATAGCAGACGCGCATCGGACAATCGCCGAATGTCTGGCGGCGGGTTTGCGGCGCTTGGGGGTCGCAGTCGATGTCGAGCGCACCCGGCGTGTGGTCGAGCGGTCGTGGGGGCGGCGGGCGAGATCGCCCTGTTTTAGCAGTGTGGCACGTTGGGAGCTCAAGTGCCGTGGGCGCAAATTGGTCGGCAGCGCCCAGCGGCGCTTGCGCCAGGGCTTGTTGCAGCACGGGTCGATCCTGCTGGGGCGGGCGCACGAGCTTCTGCCGCAACTGCTGCGCATAGATCAGGCGCAGTGCCGGGAATGGACGGCGGCACTGCAGACGGGCAGCATCGATCTGGGGCGTTGCGCGCAAGTGCAGCGGGATGAGTTGGTGCGTTGTCTGGTGTGGGGATTCGGGCAGAGACTGGGGGTGGAGATGCGGTGGGATGAGTTGGGTGCGGACGAAGCGCGACGCGCCGTGGAGTTGGCGGGAGCGTCGGCTGAGTTAGAGGAGATTGGAGCATGATCGCGCAGGATCCCCTGCTCGAGGTTCGCGATTTGCGGACCTATTTTTATACCGATGAGGGCATCGGCCGGGCCGTCGATGGGGTGTCGTTTGCGGTGGGGCGGGGCGAGACCTTGGGGATCGTCGGCGAGAGCGGCTGCGGCAAGAGCGTCAGCGCGCTGTCGGTCATGCGCCTAGTGGCCGACCCGCCGGGGCGCATCGAGTCGGGGCAGATTCTGCTCAAGGGACGCGATTTGCTCGCGCTGGGCGAGGAGGAGATGTGCCGGGTCCGCGGCGACGATATTGCGATGATCTTCCAGGAGCCGATGACCAGCCTCAATCCGGTGCTGTCCTGTGGTTTTCAGATCGCCGAGTCGGTGGTGCTGCACCAGCAGGTCTCCAAGGAGGAGGCCCGCAATCGGGCCATCGAGATGCTGAAGCTGGTGGGGATTCCCGCGCCCGAGCAGCGGATCGACGAATATCCGCACCAGCTCTCGGGCGGGATGCGGCAGCGGGTGATGATCGCCATGGCGCTGTCGTGCAACCCGGATGTGCTGATCGCCGACGAGCCAACCACCGCCCTCGATGTGACGATTCAGGCACAGATCCTCGAGCTATTGGAAGCGCTGCAGGAGGAACTGCAGATGGCGATCCTGATGATCACCCACGATCTGGGCGTGATCGCCGAGGTGGCCGATCAGGTGGCGGTGATGTACGCCGGAAGGATTGTCGAATACGCCGATACCGGGACGCTCTTCGCGCGGCCTATGCACCCCTATACGCGCGGCTTGCTGCGTTCGATCCCGCGCTTGGACGAGGGGCGGGAGCGGCTGGACATTATCTCGGGCATGGTGCCCGATGCCCACGCCTTTCCCCCGGGTTGTCGCTTTGCACCGCGTTGCCCGTTGGCCGACGACCGCTGCGGGGTGGAAGAGCCGATATTGGCAGAAGTCGCGGATGGGCACCGGGTGAGTTGCTGGAAGGCGGAGGGCGAATGAGCGAAACCGCGCCATTGATCGAGGTCAGGGGGCTCAAAAAGCACTTTCCCGTGCGCAGCGGAGTTTGGGGCCGCGTCCAGGCGCAGGTCAAGGCCGTCGACGGGGTCGATCTGGCAATTTATCCGGGTGAGACCTTGGGCGTCGTCGGCGAGAGCGGCTGCGGCAAGACCACGCTGGGCCGGCTGATGCTGCGCCTATTGGAGGCGACGGAGGGGCAGGTGCTTTTTGAGGGGGTCGACCTATTGCGGTTGGGCAAGGAGGAACTGCGGTCGCGGCGGCGCAGCATGCAGATCATCTTCCAGGATCCCTATTCGTCGCTCAATCCGCGGATGACGGTGGGCGGCATTATCGGCGAAGCCCTGAAGGTCCACCGTCTGGCCGGGCGCGATGAGTTGCCGGAGCGGGTTGGGAAATTGCTGGAGATGGTGGGTTTGCCGCCCAATTACGCGCGTCGTTATCCGCACGAATTTTCCGGCGGGCAACGCCAGCGCATCGGCATCGCCCGCGCGCTGGCGGTCAGCCCGCGCTTTATCGTCGCCGACGAACCGGTGTCGGCGCTGGATGTGTCGATCCAGGCCCAGATCATCAATTTGCTGCAGGATTTGCAGTGCGATCTGGGGCTGACCTATATGTTCATCGCCCACGACTTGAGCGTGGTGCGGCATATTTCGGATCGGGTGGCGGTGATGTATTTGGGACGGGTGGTCGAAATCGCGCAGCGCGCAGCGCTCTACGAGCAGCCGTCGCACCCCTATACCCGGGCGTTGCTTTCGGCGGTGCCGGTGGCCGACCCGCAGGTCGCGCGGAGCCGCACCGTCCTCGAGGGGGACGTGCCCAACCCGGCGGCCGTGCCTTGCGGATGTCCCTTTCACCCGCGCTGCCCGGAGCGCGAAGACCTATGTAGCCGCGTCGTGCCGCACTTAGTTGATTTGGGCGATGGTCATTGCACGGCCTGCCTGCTGCGCTATCCCGCCCAACTGCGGGACCAGCTGGCGGCCAACGCGGTAAACTGAAGCGACTTAGAGAGCAGGAGAATTAGAGCTTATGATGACTTTGTTGCGCGAAAAAACGGGGGTGGTGCTGTGGGTCGTGATCTTCGCCTTCGTCGGCCTGATCGTCGTCGAGTGGGGTGCCGACTATTCGGGTGGGGGCCAGGCCAATGTCGGCGACGCCGTCGGCGTGGTCAATGGCGAGGAGATTGCGCTGAAGGACTTTCAGGGGGCCCTGCGCCAGCTGGCGCGCCAGGTGCCGCAGGATCAGCGCGCCGACCAGGGCCAGCTGGGGCGCCAGGTCTGGGACGGCTATATCCGCGATATCCTGTTGATGCAGGAAATCCAGCGACTGGGGATCGTGGTCACCGACAAGGAGCTCGCCCATTACACGCGGAACAGTCCCCCGCCGGCAGTGCAGGCGATCGAGGCCTTCCAGACCGAAGGCGAGTTCGACATGGGCAAATACCTCCAGTTTATCGGCGACCAGACCAATTTCCGCGACCCCAACAACCAGGCCTTTGTCATGCAGATCGAGAATATGCTCAGGCAGCAATTGCTCAATTATAAGCTGCAGCGCATGTTGGCGGACATGGTGCAGGTGAGTCCGAGCGAGACGCGGCGGCGCTTTGAGGAGGGCAACGAGAAGGTGCAGATCGAGTATGTATTCGTTCCGGGCGGCAGCGCGGCCGACGACGCGGTCGAGGTCACCGACGCCGATTTGGCCACTTATTACCAGGATAATATTGCCGACTACGAGCACCCCGATCAAGTGAGTCTCGAATATGTCTACTTTCCCAAAGCAGCAAGTGCTGAAGACTCGTTGCAAATCGCCGAAGAAATCGGGCGCCTGCGCCAGGAGATCGAGGCCGGAGCCGATTTCGCCGAGTTGGCTGAGGTGGTCTCCGACGACGAGGCCTCGGCGGCCAAGGGGGGCGAATTGGGTACTTTTAGCCACGACCGGATGGTCAAACCCTTCGCCGATGCGGCCTTCGCTCTGGAGGCGGGTGAGCTTTCCGAGCCGGTGCAGACGCGTTTTGGTTGGCATCTGATCAAGGTCGAAGAGCGATTGGTAGAGGACGATGTGGAAAAGGTCCGCGCTCGCCACATCTTGCTCAAATACCAGGCCTCGCGCAAAACCGAGGATCGGTTGCGGGATGCGGCCGAGGCCTTTCAGGAGCAGGCTACCACCGGCGGTTTCCAGACGGCGGTCCAGGCCTTAGCGATCGAAGCGACGGCGACGGGTTTTCTCCAGAAAGACCAGGGGGTGCCGGGGCTTGGCACGAGCACGACCTGGGTGGTCAACTGGTTTTTCGAGCAGCAGCCGAATACCGTCAGCCAGGTCGTCGAGAACGACCGCGGGTTGTGGGTGGCGCAATTGGTCGAGCAGCGCGCCGCGGGCACGGCGCCCCTGGCGGAGCTGAAGAGCCGGATTGAGCGCCTGGTGCGCAATCGCAAGAAAGTCGATCTCGCCGCATCCCAGTTGGAGGCGGTCAGGCGCGAAGTTTCGGGCGGAGCCACCCTGGCGCAGGCGGCGCAAAACGCGGACTTGGAGTTGCGGGCGCCGGAGGCCTTCGCGCGGACCGGCGCGGTGCCGGGCATCGGCCGCAGCAACGAGGTTATCGGCGCGGCCTTTCGCCTCGGCAAGGATCAGCTCAGCGAGGTGATTAAAGTTGCTGAGGGGGGCTACCAGGGCGCCTATTTGTTGCGGCAGTTGGAGAAGATGCCGGTGGATGAGGAGCAGTTTGCCGAGCAGCGCGAGGAGATTGCCACCCAGCTCCAGACCGAGCGCCAGCAGGAGGCGGTGCAGAATTGGTTTGCGCATATGTACGAGACGGCTGAGATCAAAGACAATAGACATCGCTTTTTCACGTTTTAAAGCAGACGGGAGAAGGATCCATGCCAGCAGCACCGGGACAGACGCAGATCGGCTTTATCGGCTTAGGGATCATGGGCGCGCCCATGGCTAAGAACTTGCTCAAGGCCGGGTATCAACTCAATGTCTACAATCGCAGCGACCGTCCGCGCGTCCAGGAGGTCATCGACGCCGGCGGCGTCCGCGTCGGCTCGCCCAAAGCGGCGGCCACCGGCGCCGATGTCGTCATCAGCATCGTCACCGACACGCCCGATATGGAGGCGGTGCTCACGGGCGAGGACGGGGCGATCCACGGGGTCAAAGAGGGCGCGACCGTCATCGATATGAGCACGGTGTCGCCGAAGGTGACCCAGGCAGTGGCCGCCGCGCTCAAAGCAAAGGGTGTCGAGATGCTCGACGCGCCGGTCTCGGGCGGCGATGTCGGCGCGATCAATGGCACGCTGTCGATTATGGTCGGCGGCGACCAGGCGGTTTTCGACGCGTGCATGCCGGTCTTTGAGGCAATGGGCCAGCATATCAACTTGATCGGCTCAAATAGCGCCGGCCAGACCACCAAGCTCTGCAATCAGATCGCGGTGTCGGTCAACAATATGGCCATGGCCGAGGCGCTGATGCTGGCGGCGGCCTCCGATCTCGACGTGCAAAAAGTCATCGACGCCATCAGCGGCGGGGCAGCCGGTTCGTGGCAGTTGAGCAATCTGGGCTCGCGGATTGCCGCGGGCGACTTTGCCCCGGGCTTTATGGTCTATTTGCAGCAGAAAGACCTGCGGCTGGTGCTGGGGGCGGCCAACGATGTCAAGCTGGCGCTGCCGGCGGCGAGTATGGCGCATCAATTCTTCAATATCGTCGAGCGCGCCGGGGGCGCTGAAGAGGGTACTCAGGCGTTGATCAAGGCCTACGAGGCTCAGGCCGGCAAAGAGGCGCGGGCCAAATAGGGGCCAGGGACATCGACAGACAGAGGCCGTGCGGTTTCCGCACGGCCTTTATTTTTGCTATACTTTAGCCGCGATGAAACTCGATCTAAAAAAAATCGGCGTCCTGCCGCGGGACCAGGATCTGGACTATCCCGTCGACGAGGTGCGGACCCTCTTCGAGCGGCACGGGATCGACATCTTTTTTATCGAGGGCGACGAGCATCCCGCAGATTTAGATCTGGTGGTGGCGCTGGGCGGCGATGGCACGGTGCTGCGGGCCTTCGACCGCTTCCCGCAGTGTCCGGTACTGGCGATTAACTTCGGCACGGTTGGTTTTTTGACCGCCGGCGATCGC
>JAYYUU010000059.1:0-6855 GCA_036343835.1 Candidatus Latescibacterota bacterium
GTGGCGTTGAAGCGCTGTAGCAGCGGGTTGGTCTTGAGGGCTTCTTCCTGGGCCGCGAGATCAGTAGGGTAGGTGAACTGCGGGACGTTGGAGGGATAGGGTGCATCCATCGGTTTAAACTCCACAGAAGGCGGAAAAGCCGCCGTCTATTGGCACGATCGCCCCGGTGACAAAGCTCGCCTGGTCCGAGAACAGCCACAGCGCCGCGCCGACGACCTCGGGCGGGTCGCCGAAGCGGGCCATGGGAACATTGTCGATAACGGTTCCGCCGCGCGTGGTCAGCTCGCCGGTTTGTTCGTCGGTGAGCAGGAAGCGATTCTGCTCGGTGATCATAAAGCCGGGGGCGACGGCGTTGACGCGGATTTTGGGTGCGTAGGTCGAGGCCATGTGCACGGCCAGCCAGCGGGTGAAGCTGTCGGCAGCGGCCTTGCCATTGGAGTAGGCCAGGGCGCGCGAGAGGGGCAGCCCGCCGCCGATGGAGGTGATATTGACGATGGCGCCCTCGCCCTTTGCGGCGAAGACGCGGCCCACCGCCTGCGAGGGGATCACCGCGCTGAGATAATTGAGGTCTATCACCTTCCTCACCGCCTCCGGGTCGATATCGAAGAATTCGAGCTCGGGCGTGGTGGTGGTGGTCGGGTGACTGCCGCCGGCGCCGTTGAGCAGCAGGTCGATGGTGCCGAAGTGGTCGAGGGTCTCTTTGAGCGCCTTGTCGACGCTGGCTTTGTCGATGGCATTGCACTCGACGGGGAGCGCCTTGTCGGGATAATCCTGGTTTATTTCGTCGGTCTTGGCATGGGCGGCGGCGGGCGAGATGTCCCAGATTGCGACTTGGGCGCCGGCGCGGGCTAAGCCGCGGGCGATTTCGCCGCCGATGGCGCCGCCGGCTCCGGTGGCCACGGCTTTTTTGCCGCTAAAATCAAACGTAGTCAATTACTGCGTGCCTCCTGCCAAGTGGTGCGCTCGTCGACTTGGGCACCGAGCTCGAATTCCTCGGGTGCCATAAAGCGCGTCGAGCAGTGGATGGCTCACGGGGTCGCTCGCGAGAACAGCAGCGGCAGATGCTCGTCGTCGGCAATCGCGTCGCCGACCTGTATCTGGGCGACGACCTCGTCGGGCAGGACGCCCTGCTTGCCGTTGTAGGTGGCGTCCTCGGGCATGAAGAGCATGGCGAATGCCCGGCGCGGCCTCAAGGTCATATTGGGGCCGGCGGCGTGGGCGACCATGCCGCTGATAAAGATTCCGGCCCCGGCGTTGACCTCGACGGGCCGAGGGTCGATAGCTGCCCATTCGGGATAGTCGTCGATCAGATCGCCGATCCCGGCCTGGCCGAGTGTGCCGCTGATATCGACGCGGCTGGTCTGGTGCGAGCCGGGCAGGAAGTAGAGGCAGCCATTTTGCAGGGTCGAGTCGTCGAGCGCGATCCACAGCATGGTGGCCTGGGGCGAATGATACGGGTCCATGGGGTTGTCGATGTGGAAGTTGGTGGGGTTGGCCCAGGGCGCTTTGATCAGCGCGTGGTCGTGGAAGAGCCGCACGCCGGAGGCGCCCGAGATCTCGGCGGCCATCTGGCCCAGGCGGGTATCGAGGACCAGCGCTTTGACCGGGTCGTGGGTCTTCCACAAATTGACGCACTGGACAAAGACGCGTTTGTAGTAATTATCTGCGCCGGCCTGGTTGTGGCGCACGTCGCGGCTAGCGGAGTCCTGGGCGACGGTTTCGGCGACGGCCTGGTCGACGGCCAAGCGCCAGGTAGCCAGTTCATCGGGGTCGAGCAGATCGTCGACGGCGAGAAAGCCGTTTTGGCGGTAGGATTCGATCTGGTCGCTGGTGAGGGCGGTGTTCATATGTTGCTCTCTCGGGTGCAATTGCGCGTTGGGGAGACTGAATGCACACTTAGCTGGTACGGAGTGCGTCTCGATCCAGCGTATATGTTTTAGCGCATTGATTCAGCAGTGTCAAGGGAATGGTATGGCCTGCACACCTTTATGGAGAGGCCGCCGGGGATGAGTTGGAGACCGCGGGGTTGGGGGAGGCGATTCATCCGGGGTTGCGGGCTTAGTGCGTACGGGCCGTTTGGGGGTCTACGGGAGAAAAAAAGACTAGGTGGTTTTTCCCAGTAACGGCGCCAGAGCCGAATAGCCTACCTCGCAGGCTTCGTCGAAATCCATTGTAGTAAACGTTTCTATTGAAATAGCTTCGGTGAAGCCGATATCGTTAAGTCCCTGGACTATGCGGGGGTAGTCTAGGTCGCCCTGGCCGGGGAGTTTGTGCTCGTATTCTGGGTAGGTGCCGATGTGGTCTTTGAGGTGGGCGTGGAGGATGCGGCGTTGCCACTGTTGGGCTACGGCGATGGGGTCGAGGCCGAGGAGGGTGAGGTAGCAGGGGTCGAAGTTGATGCCGAAGGATGGGCTACCGACTTCGTCGTGCATTTGCAGGAAGGATTCGGGGGTGTTGGTGAGCCAGCCGTGCCAGACGCCGTCGACGGCGAGTTTTACGTCGCGGGGGGCGGCGTAGTCGAGGGATTCTTTGAGGTTGTCAACGACTAAGCGCCAGGCTTGCTGGCGTTTGGTGTGGTCGTCTGTGGGGCCGCCCATGTGGAAGACGACGACGGGGGCGCCGGTGTCGACGGCAAGGTCGACGGATCCCTTGAGGTCGAGGGGGGTGTCGGTGAAGAGCGAGTCGGCGAGGGTGGCGTGGGTGATGATGGCTTCGATGGTGAGGCCTAAGCGGTCGGCCGTGCTGCGGGTTAGCTCGCGTAGCGCGGGGGGTACGGAGTGCGGGTCGGCGGAAGGGCCCTGGGTGCCGGAGATGTCGATGCTGTCGTAGCCGGTGGCAGCGATTTTTTCCAGGGCGGGCTCTAGCGCCATGTCGAGGCGGTCGGTGTAGCTGTAGGTGTAGAAGGCCAGGCGCATGTTAACCTTCCTGGATTTGGTGGATGGCGCGGCGTTTTTCGCGCATGGTGGTGTGCGATTGGGGCGAGCCGTCGTGGTAGGTGCCAAACCACAGGTCGAAGGGTATGTCGGTCTCGCCGTAGTTGCATTCGAAATAGCGGTGGTGGAGCTGGTGGAAGTAGGAGGCGGCGGGGATTTTGGCGTCGTCTTTTAAGATCAACTGGTCGAAGCCGACGTGGCCCTGGGCGGGGGTGAAGGCCGCGTGCTGGGCGTTGAAGAGCATGTGCAGCGGGTGTGAGGGGACGACCCAGTGGATCAGGATGCAGCTGAAGTAGAGCAGGTGCTCGATGGGGTGCATAGCCAGGCCGGACCAGGGGCCGACGTTGATGTTTTTGTGGTGGAGGTAGTGGGCGGCCTTGTAGAGCGGTTTCCAATGGGTGAGGCGGTGGACCCAGTAGAAGTGGAAGAGCCGCCACAGGGGGATGGCGGCGAGCAGCAGGACGAAGTATACGGGCTGGGTGCGCCAGTCGACGTAGGGGATCATTTTATTGGCGTAGGCCCACATCATCAGGACTTCGTAGGCGGTCCAGATGGTGACGCCGCTGGCGCAGCTCCAGAAGATATTGTCCCACAGCTGGTGGCCCCAGAGGAATTTGCGATTTGCGGTGCTCAGCCATTCGGATGTGTATTTGTACTGGATGCCCTGGGTTTTGCGGGTGTAGAAGCGCAGATGCCAGGCGCCGGCGATGAGGACGAGCATGACCAGGTTGCGGACGTACATCTGGACGATCCAGCCGGGCTCGAAGGTGGCACAGCGGGCGATCTCGGGCTGGAGGTAGAGCCAGGTGCCGATGGCGATGAGGATGTAGAGGCTCGTCCATGGCCACAGGTAGCCGGGGAAGCCGAAGAGCCACTTGCAGACGGCCAAAGGGCGCGGCGGCCAGGCGAAAAGCGGCGGCGTGGTTTTGGGCCCTTGAGGTTGCCACTGGCCTTTGGGGTCGCGGGGGCCGATGTCGGGCAGCGCGGAAATTTGGTCGGTCATAGCCTATCTCCCTGCGCGGTCAGGATGCGGGCGGATTCACGCCGCCTGCAAACCAAAGAGCACGATTCTAAGCGGGTTGATCGCCGAGACGATGCAATCGATGATCGACATAGTACGCGTGAAAATCAGCCGCAGTAGACATGGCATTTAATGTAAGATACGCGTGGTCAATGACCAATAGGCCATACGGTTGCACGGTGGAATGTCGGCCCGTTAGCGGGGCCAGCGCCCGGCGAGCCCGGGGAGTTGCGGGAAGGCGGCGTGCGGCTCGGTCTGGTACCAGTAGGCGACCGAGGCGATATCGTCGGCCAGCGGCTGGTATTTGCGGTTGGGCCACCACCCGAGCGCCTGGATGGTGATGCGCAGGTCGCTGTCGAAAAAGACCGGGTCCATAATATGCCAGCGGTACAAGCTCCACTTGGGCGGGCCGTTGTCGACTTGGTGGTCGAGCACATTGCCGACATAGGCCGTGCTGTACGTCTCGGGGAAACCGTAGCTGCCGCACAGGTAGTCCTCGGTCCCGGTGCCGCAGATGGTCGGGAAGTCCGAGTCTCCGTCGATAAAGAATTTGATCTCCCCCTCGCCGAACCAGCCGTCCGACAACTGCGTCCACGCCAAAAAAGTACCCACGTATTTACCCTGGCCTTTGATATGGTCGACGATGGTGTAGTCGGGGTTGGCGCGGTCGGTCACCGCCCGCCGCCACTGCGCGTGGAAGTAGCCGGCGTTGTCGGGCACCTCCGTCTCGGCGTAGGTGATCTGGTAGGTCAAGATGCCCAGTTCCTCGGGGTCCTCGTTGGTGAAGGTGATGCGGGCGCGTTGGCGGAAGGGCATCGGCCAGTAGCAGTTGCAGGCGGACTTGGGGGTGGTGATGACGGCGAGCGAATTGACGGGCGCGAATTTGTTGTGACCGATCGCGAAAAAGTCGGAGACGGGTGTTTCGATTGACGGGGTCTCCTCGTCGTCCCAGTAGAAGCGGATAATGTGCGAGCGCCCTTTGGCGGGGTCGGCGACGAGCCAGATATGCTGGATCACGCCGGGGCCCTCAACGTCCATGATGGTCAGCGTCTCGCCGGACTGTAGCTTGTGGAAGGGGTTGACCTTCCAGCCCTGGCCGAGGTCGCTGGCCGCTTCGCTGAAGGGCAGGTCGTCCGTGGGCACGGCCCTGCCGCCCTGGCCCTTTTCGCCGGTGGGGTTTTCGGGGCATACCGAGCGGGTGCGGGCGTTGCCGAGCAGGGGTAGACCGCCGAGGCCGAGGCCGAGGGTTTCGAAGGTGTTCATGGGGCTCCTATAATTCTTCGATGAGTATTTGCAAGTTGGCGTAGTTGATGCGCATCGCTTCTACCTTGTCGCCGCTTTCGGGCACGAAGTGGGTGGCGACCGATAGATACACATCACAATGGTGGTCGCGGAGGTTGCGCAGGACGGTCGGGTAGTCGACATCGCCCTCGCCGATGGGGCAGTAGTCGAAGTCGAGGGCCAGGCCGTCGTTGACGCGGAGGTCCTTGAGGTGCAGGCCGTAGAGATGGGGTCGGACGTTGAGGAAGCCGGCGGTGGCGACGTCTGATTCGCCGCAGTTGGTATTGTCGGCCGGGCCCCACATGACCTTGAGCCTCGGGGATCCGACCGCCTCGGCGACGCGGCGGAAGTTGCCGGTGGTGTTGGTGTAGTTCCAGCACATCATGCTCAGCGCGACGTCGATCTGGTACTCTTCCGCTTTTTCCGCCACTAAAGAAAACGCCTTGACCAGCTTGTCCAGGTCGACCGGGGCGATGACGCCGCCGCGGGTCAGCCAGCGCATCGGCCAGGTGGGTTTCTGGGCGGTGTATTCGCCGGGCCAGGCGAAGGTAAAGGCGTTGACCGCGGGGATGTTGAGATGCTGGGCGACTTCCATGCAGCGGACCAGCGCGTCGAAATCGCGGCGGAAGTCGGGGTGGTCTTCGAGGGTGTCGAGGTCGGTGAGGTGGATCTGTTTGAAGTGGGGGCGGGACAGGATCAGGAAGAGCTCGAGGCCGTGCGCTTTGACTTCGGCGGCCATCGCGTCGACTTCCGAGTCGCTCATCTCGACGAGTGTTTTTTGGTTGCGCATCAAAGAGAAATTGTGCCAGATGTATTTGGCGCCGATGTCGGCGGCTACGGGGAGGGCCTCTTCGAAAGGCAAACCCAGCTCGGGGAGATACATGGCAAGTTTGAAGGGGGGAGTGGTCATGACGATTCCTTGAGATTGTGGTGCTGTGCTGATGATCCAGGCGGTGGGGCCTAGGGCTATTGGATCTCGTCCATCACCGCCTGGATCATCGCCTGGATATACCCGAACTCGTAGGCCCAGGCCTGGCGACTGGAATGGGGGTCTTTGTGACCGGGGGCGTGGTCGGGCACGCACATGTGGGGGTAGTTTATCTCTTTGAGCGCCTGCATATTGCGGTGCATGTTCATCACCCCCTCGTCGGGCCAGACCTCCTGGAACTTATTGCGCTTGCCGACGATATTGCGGAAGTGGACTAAGAAGATCTTTTCGCGCGAGCCCAGGTAGCGGATGATGTCGGGGACCTCGTTGAGCGGGTCCTCGACGCTCTCGGCCATACAGCCTAAGCAGAGGTTGACGCCGTGGTAGGGGCTGGGGCAGATCTCGATGAATTGTTTGAAGCCGTCGAAGCCGCCCATTACCCGGTCGACGCCCTTAAAGCCGGGCGGCAGCCAGGGGTCGCAGGGGTGGCAGGCCATGCGGACCTTGCACTCGGTGGCCACCGGGATCACGCGCTCTAAAAAGTACGTGATGCGGCGCCAGTTTTCTTCGGCGACCAGTGGCTCGTCGTAGCGGGGGGTGTCGGCGTCGGCTTTTTCGAGGTCCCAGGTGCTGTAGTTCGAGCCGCCGCGGCCGGGGGGCGTGCTTTCGGTGCGTTGGTTTTCGAGGGCGCA
>JAYYUU010000060.1:0-5614 GCA_036343835.1 Candidatus Latescibacterota bacterium
CAGCGGAAGTCGGCGTGGGCGGCGACGACGATGCCGGCGATCACCGATTCCACATAGCGCCGATGATCGAGCAGCGGCGCCAGCGAAGCCCAGCTCTTCTCGTTCATGCGATTGCCCTCGTCGAGGACGCAGACCCCGCCTTTGAGCATTGCCGAGACCAGCGGCGAGGCGTGATAGGCAATTTTTCCCGACTCGGCCAGGACCGGGGTAACCAGCAAGTCTTCGGGCCGGGTATCGCTGGTGCACTGATAGATATAGAGGGGTTGTTCGCGATTGCGAGCGGCGGCCATCGCCAGCGTCGTCTTGCCGATGCCCGGCGGGCCGACCAAGCGCGGTGCCAGGGGCAAATCCACCGCATCCAGCACCAACCAGCAGGCCAGTAGCTCCCGCAGCGTCTCGACCTGGCCGATCCACTGGTGTTCCCCCTCCACCGGCGGGCTCAACGCCAGCGCCACCCCGCCTACTCGAGCTTTCTCCGCGCTATCGTGCTCCATATGCCTTTCTCTTGCCAGGGCCTGGTCCGGGTGATATCTTGGTCATCCCCAATCTCTCAATGAGGTCGAAAATGCCCCACCAGAGCTCATTCGCCTTGCGCACTCATGGCGGCGTCTGCGCCGGCGAGCGGTGGATCTACGACGGCGACGAAGCCATCGCCCAATTGACCGACGCCACAGTAGAACAACCCGAGCAGAACTTACGCTATTTCGACGCGATTCTCAAGCCAGTCGAGCTGCGCAACTTAAAGCTCAGACCGGGCGGTCGACCCCTGCTGGCGGGGGTCCAGCTCTACTGGAAGCTCGGTCCCATTGCCACGACCCAACTGCAGTCGGTGGAGGTCGCCGGCCAGGACTCCTCCCGACTGACTTTAGCCGTCGTCACCACCGACCCCGGAGGCGTGGCCACCTCGCGGCGAGAAGTCGAAATCAGCTACGACCCCGCGCTCGAATCCTATCTCTACGACTTTCGCGCCCATCTCGAGATCCACAGCCCCGAGGTCTTTGACAACCCGTGCGATTTCGGCGTTAACGAGCACATCCGCTTCGAGTATTCCGATCCTTGGTATTGCGATATCCCCGGCCCGGCAACCCCCTTCCCAGGCATGTGGCAGAAGCGCTTTTCCCACCTAGTGGCCGAACCGGCCGACGGCACCATCTGGCAAATGCCGCTCAACCACCTGGCCACCGGCATCCCCAGCCCCCAGTCCTTCGCCGCCGGCGGCTTATTCGTCCTCGGCTACGATCCGGGCAACAACCCGGCCTTTGAATTTTTCGGCGACACTGCAAGACGCACCTCCGCCTCCGTCTGCAACTGGGGCTACGACATCCACCTCGCCGCCCGCTATACCCGCGACGAACTCTACCAGCCCATCTGCCCCCATTTCCGCATCCGCCTCTGCCCCGACGAAAAGGTCCAGGCCATGCTGCAGGCGGCAGCGCCCATCCCATCGATCGAATTCGCCGGCTTCGCCGAATTGCCCCTCTACCAACGCTCGACCAGCTTCGCCCACAGCCTCAAACTCAACGAGCCAACCAGCGGCCCTACCGACCCCTGGCCCTGGCTGCCCTACGGCGAAGGAGCCGAGTGGTCGCGCGACGAGGGCCGCACTGATAACTACGCTCTCAAAATCTCCAAAGACACCCCCGGCCCCAGCGAGTGGATCATGGACCGCGAAGGCGACGGCGCCTGGCTGGAACGTTGGGACCAGGGCACCGGCTATCGCGTCAGCTGCCATATCAAAACCGAAAATGTCGAGGGCCGCGGCTCCTTCCTCGCCCTGCGCTGGCATATCTACAACCACCCCGACCGCTATCCCTACCGATGCTCGCAGAAATTTGTCGGCACCCACGACTGGACCCGCGTCGAGGTAGAGATTCCCGGTCCACCACCGCCCGATTCAAGTTCCATATGTATTGTATTGCGTCAGGATGGATCTGGCACTACCCTCTTCGACGATCTCGAGGTAGTTCAAATATCAGGACTATCGCAGAACGCAATAGCCCCGCAGGGCTGAGCGAGGGTATCACTGTAGCGGCTTGCTGTCCCCTGGAGCCGCAGGATGGCAGAGTAGGGGGACAGCCCTCGGAGCCCGACAGGGATGGTCGGGCGAGAATGAGCGAAGGGCTACCCTCGCTCAGCCCGTCCACACGCAGCTCATGCTTCAAGGAGTTCCACTTGTACGACCTAATCATCCGCAACGGCACCATCATCGACGGCACCCGCACCCCGCGCTACAAAGCCGATATCGGCATCCGCGCCGACCGCATTACTGCCATCGGCGACCTCTCCTCCGCCGCGACCAACCTATCTATAGACGCGACGAGTAAAATCGTCGCCCCCGGCTTCGTCGACGTCCACAACCACTCGGACGGATGGCTTTTGAAAACCCCCAACTTCCTGCCCAAAACCCTGCAGGGCTTCACCACCGAAGTCATCATGGCCGACGGCATCTCCTACGCCCCCGTCGACGCCGCGACCCGCGCCCACTGGATCTACTATATGCACGCCCTCAACGGACTGCAGCAAAGCGATTATCAGGGCTGGGAGAGCCTGGCCGACTACCTGCAACTCCTCGACGGCCGCACCGCGCAAAACGCCATCACCCACATCCCCTACGCCCATCTGCGCGCCATGGCCTGCGGCTGGGACCGCCGCGTCCCCGACGATGTGCAGATGGAAGAAATACTCAGTGGCGTCGAGCGCGGCATGGCAGAGGGCGCCGTCGGCCTTTCGACGGGTCTCGACTATATCGCCGAGTGTTTCGCCACCACCGACGAACTCGTCGAAGTCTGCACCGCGATGGCTCCGCAGAAAGGACTCTACGTCACCCATGTGCGCTACAAGAAGGGCACGCTGGCCGCCGTGCAAGAGGCCGTCGAAATAGGCCGCCGCGCCGACGTCCCGGTCCACATCTCCCATTTCAAGGGCACCTCACCCGAACAGATAGACCAATTGCTCAGCTATGTCGACGAGGTTGCGGTCAACGAAGTGGATTTCAGCTTCGACGTCTATCCCTACCTGCCCGGCTCGACCATGCTCAACTTCATGTTGCCCTACGAGGTGTGGGAGGACGGTCCCTTAGGCGTATTGCCCAAACTCAACGACCCGGAAATCCGCCGCCGCTTCGCCCGAGCCCTCGACCGCTACGGCAATCCCCTCGATAAAATCAACATCGCCTGGCTACCCGGGTGCGATAACGCCCGCTTTATCGGCCAAACTCTCGACGAATATATCGCCGCAACCGGCGCCGCGCCCGCCGACGCGCTCTGCGATCTGTTGATCGAAGAAAACCTGGCCGTGCTCCTCGTCTTCCACCACGGCGACGACGCCCTAGTTCACCCATTCCTGGCCCACGACAAATACATGCTGGGCAGCGACGGAATCTACTTCCCCGACGGCGCAGTCCACCCGCGGCTCTACGGGTCGGCCGCGCGGATCCTCGGCCCCTGCGTGCGGGACCACCAGCTATTTTCGCTCGAAGACGCCGTCTATAAATTGAGCGGCCACCCGGCCCAGCGCTTCGGGCTTAGTGAACGCGGTCAAATTGTCGAGGGATTTTATGCCGACCTAGTGATATTCGACGCCGAGACCGTCGCCGATCGCGCGACCTACCAGGACCCCCACCAGTATTCGGTCGGCGTCGAGCATGTGCTGGTCAACGGCGTGCCCATTATCCACGCCGGAAGCGCGGTGGCAGACCTGGCGACGCCCTTGCCCGGCCGCTATCTGAAATTCAAATCCTAAAGCGCGCGAGCCGACTCAGTATTTATCCACCGGTCCGCCATTCCAGAATTGGGCCGTCTCGCCCTGGGGATTGAGCAGCGTCGCCGAGCGCTTATCGAGCTTGACCCAGACCGTCTTATCGACATAGGTCCAGCACCAGGAGCAGTTCACCTTGGGGTCGAGAAACCACACCCCGCCCCCCTCCTGCAATCGCACCAGCAGACGCCCGTCGGCGAAGCGCCGCATCACATAGGCCTCCACATAGCCGCCCTCCGCCAGCAATTGCGCGGCCTTTGGCGAAGGTTTGGGCGACGGCACCGCCACCGCCAGGAACCCGCAACCCCCGATGACCAAGGCGCAAGCCAACGCCCCACCGACCTTCATATCACCCCTGCGCCGCGCAGAGCCTCGATCTCATCCGCCGCCAACCCCAGCATCCCGCGCAAAATCTCCTCGGTATGCTGCCCCAACAACGGCGCCGGCGCGCTCAGTTCAATCGGGGTCTGCGAAAACTTGAGCGGCGAGTTGGGCAGCGCCTGCCGCCCCGCGACGGGGTGCTCCAATTCGACGATCATCTCCCGCGCCGCTACCTGTTCGTCGTGGAAGACCTGCCCCACATCGTGCAATGGGCCGCTCGGCACACCCGCCGCGCCCAGAATTTCACACCACTCCGCCACGGTCTTTGCGGCCAAGACTTCACCCAATAGCGGCTCCAATTCGGCGTGATTTTCCGTGCGCTGGGCATTGTCGCCAAAGCGCGGATCGTCGGCAAGGCTTTCCAGCCCCAACGCGGTGCAAAGCTTGCGCCACAGCCCGTCATTGCCCGCGGCAATCGCGATATGGCCGTCGCTGGCTTGGAAGAATTGGAAGGGAGTAATGGCCGGGTGTCGCGAGCCCAGCGGTTGCGGCACTTCGCCGGATACAGCGTAGCGGGCGAGGGCGTTTTCCAGCAGGGCCACCTGACAGTCGAGCATCGCGACGTCGATCTGTTGCCCCTCGCCTAGGCGCCGCGCCCGTTCCAGCGCCGCAAGGATGCCAATAGCCCCGAAGAGCGCCGCGCTCAAATCTCCGATCGAAGATCCAACCCGCACCGGGGCACCACCGGGCTCACCGGTAATGCTGGCCAGCCCTCCCATCGCCTGGATCAACACGTCGTATGCCGGACGCTGCGCATAGGGACCCGTCTGTCCGAAACCGGAAATCGAAGCGTAGACCAGCTGCGGAGACCGCGCGTGTAGCGCTGCGTAACCCAGCCCAAAGCGATCCATGCTGCCGGGGCGAAAATTCTCGACCAATACGTCGCAGCTGCCCGCTAGGCGCTGCACCAATGCGGATCCACGCTGGTGTCGCATATCGATTGTCACGCTTTTCTTGCCGCGATTGACGCTGGTAAAATAGGCGCTCTCGCCATTTTGAAAGGGCCCGAAACCGCGCGATTCGTCGCCGGTGCCAGGCAATTCGACCTTGATCACTTCAGCACCCAGGTCGGCCAGCACCATCGACGCATAAGGGCCGGCCAACACCCGCGTCAGATCGAGGACCCGCACGCCCTCGAGCAAGTTTTCCACCGTAGACCTCCCCCCATCCCGACAACAAGCCCGCCCCCTCCCCCGGCACGGCCACCGCAATCTCCGGCTCGCCACCGAGCTCGGCGCGCAATATATCCGCAAACGCCTCGCGCTGCGTTCCATCGATAAACTCGCGGCGAATCAACCCACCGATATTCCCCCCCCACCCCGCGCCCAACCGCTGCACCGCCCCCGCCGCCGCTCCCCGCTCCGCTAAAAAATCATTGACCACCCGCACCAGCCGGTCATAGGCCGGCGTCATCCGCCCGTAGCCCCCCGGCAAAAAACGCAACCGCGCCCGCTGTTCGCCGCGCTCGGCACCATCA
>JAYYUU010000061.1:0-7397 GCA_036343835.1 Candidatus Latescibacterota bacterium
TTGTTATCGATGATATGTATCGCGAGGCGACGCTGTATCCGGCGGGCGATATGGAGAAACGGGTGTATTCGAACCCGGTCTTCGGCGGGATGCGCGATTTCGAGGATACGTTTATAAATCGGTTGGGGCGCTTTGTCGAGCAGTTGGAGGAGGGGGCGAAGCCGGAGGAGATCGACGGGTCGGGGCACGACGGATTGCAGGCGCAGAAGGTGCTGGCGGCGGCAATCGAGTCGGTTAAAAAAGAAGCAGTGGTCTACGTCGAGGAACAGTAGTGGAATACAACGAGAAAATGCTCGCCGCCAAGGCCAAGTTGCTCGAGCGCTTTGAGAAGCAGGAGCCGCGTCTGGCCGATCCCGCCAGAGATCGCCTACCTCCTGGTCAGCACCTGACCAAGGGCTTTCCGGTGCTCGATCTGGGCGTCAAGCCCGAGTTCCACCCCGAACACTGGCGTTTCAAGGTCGAGGGTGAGGTGGAGGAGCCGTTGGATTTGAGTTGGGCGGAGTTTCAGGCGCTGCCGCACGCAAAGCAGGTGTCCGATTTCCACTGCGTCACCACCTGGTCCAAGTACGATGTCGGTTGGGACGGGGTGAGATTTGTCGATTTAGCAGCGATGGTGCGGCCCACTGCGGCGGCGCGATTCGTCATTGCCCACGGTAGCGATGGCTATACGACCAATGTGCCTCTGGCCGATTGTCTCGACGAGGACGTGATCTTAGCCGATCGGCTCTACGGCAAGCCGCTGCCGCTAGAACACGGGGGGCCAATGCGACTGATCGTGCCAGCGCTCTACGCCTGGAAGTCGGCCAAGTTTCTCAGCAAGTTGGTCTTCGTCGCTAAGGACCAGCCCGGGTTTTGGGAGGAGCGGGGCTACCACGATCGCGGCGACCCCTGGCGGGAAGAGCGCTATGGCTAAAAACGACCCAGGCCATAGCGGGCTTCGTCGAGCGCGCTTTTGAGGGCGCGGCCGGCCTCGTCGGCTGCGTCGAGGCGCTCCCCGAAGAGTTCGAAGAGTTCGGGTTGGCCCTGGCGTGCGCCCCGGACGGCCAGGTCGAAGGCCTCGAGGCGCAGGCGGAGATAATCGCGCAGGTGATTGTGTGCGGTGGTGAGTTCGGGGGCGGGGGCGATCTCCTGCACCTGGGCTGAGAGTTCGAGCAGCTTGGGGCGGAAGCGCGCTTCGATCAGCGGCACGATGACATCGGCGGAGACCGAGTCGGTCGGCACGGCGCGGGCGATTTCCACATCCAGCGAGCGCACTTCCTGGAGCAGGGGTTTGAGCTGGTCCAGATAAGCGTCGATTTGTTCGGTGTTGGCGGGTGGCGCTTCTTCTTTTGCGGAATTGCCGCAGCCCAGGAACAATAAGCTGCACGCCAACGCGCCCAGTAGAGTCTTCAACAAGTTAGTCAATCCCTCTGCAAAGCGTATTCGGACCCCTCGCGGGCGGCGTCGACTTCTACGCCATTGTCCGAGTAGGCCGCCAGGATCGCATCGACCTCGGCGTCGCTGCGGTCGGGGTGGTGGCTAAAAAGAATAAGTCGGCCGACCGCGGCCTGGGTGGCGATGTCGATGCCGTCGTCGATCGAGCAGTGGCCCTGCCCCCGGTGGCTGGGATACTCGTCGGCGGTCAGCATCGCGTCGTGGAAGAGCAGATCCACGCCCTGTACCAGATCCACGACTTCCTGGCGATGCATCTCCTCCAGATATTCGACATCGGGCAAATAGGCGATCGCTCGCCCGCCCGCTTCGACGCGATAGCCGAGACAGGTCACGCCGGCTCGATGGTTGATCAACGCGGCGTGGATGCGGAGCGAGCCAATGTCGAAGGTGCTCTTGCCAATCTCGACGACCTCAACCCCGGCACCGATGTCGTCCATAAAGAAATTGGGCACCGGGCAGAAGGTGGTGTGCATCTGGGTCACGAGCTGGGAGGCGAGTTCGGCGTCGGGACCGTAGATGGAGACGCGGTTGCCCGGGATCAGCATTGGCGTAAAGAAGGGAATGCCTTGGATGTGGTCCCAGTGGACGTGGGTCAGGAGGATATGGGCGTGGCCTTCGCCGCGCCCGAAGGCGTTTTTGAGCAGGTGGTTGCCAAGCCAGTGTAGACCCATGCCCGCGTCGAGGACCAGGGTCGGTGCGTCGTCTGCCTCGATCTCGACACAGACGGTATTGCCCCCGTAGACCTGGGTATTTGGATGCGGGACGGGCACCTGTGCACGGGTGCCCCAGAGCTTGACCTTCAATGCAAAACCTCTCTTAGAGCGACAACTCCATGCCCTCGACAGCGGCGAAGAGGTCGCAGGGGGCCTCTTCGCGATAGCGCTCCTGAATGGCGTCCATTTCCTCGTCGCTGCGGTGTGGCTCGTGGTGGAATAGGGCCAGGCTTTGGACCTGGGCCTCCGCACCGAGGTGCACCGCGTCTTCGGGCCGACTGTGCCCCCAATCGGGTTGGTACTCATCGGGGAGGAAAAAGGTATCACAAATCATGAGATCAGCTCTGTGAGCGAGATCACGTGCACTATTTTGCAGGTATTTGTGCCAGGTTCGCTGCTCCTCTTGCGAACCATTTTCCATGCCGTTGCCTAGGAGGATTGGGCCATAGAGGTCGACGTCGCTGATATAGGACAGGACTTTGCCCCCGTATTCGATGCGGTAGCCGCCGGTGACGCCGGGGTGGTTGAGTCGGTGGCAGCTTATTTGCGCCCCGCCGATTTGGAAGGGTTGGCCGTCTGTCAACTCGAGAAATTCGATTTGGGCTTCGACTGCGTCGATAGAGACCGGGTAGAAGGGAGCTTGTTGTTGGGTGCGGAAGATCTCGCATAGCGAGCGGTCGGGGTGGGTCAGCGAGTAGATGCGGATATGGGCGTTTTCGTTGTGCTGGGGATCGAAGTGGGGGAAGCCCTGGACGTGGTCCCAGTGGGTGTGGCTGATCAGCAGGTGGATCTCCCGCTGGTCTTGTTCGATCAGTTTTTTGCCGAGGGGGCGGATCCCGGTGCCGGCATCGATGATGAGGCAGGTTTCCCCAGCCCATACTTCGATACAGGGCGTGTTGCCGCCGTAGCGCACGCTGTGTGGAGCCGCAACGGGATAGGAGCCGCGGACCCCCCTGAAGGTGATCTGCATGATACGGATCTATAGGTTTATACTGAACATAGGTGAATTATATAACTATTATATACAGGATATCTCTATTTCACAAGCACTTACTTAAATCGGAGTCGCTATTCAGCGGCGGATGGATGGTGGAACTAACGGGTATCAGGGGCATCCCCAATAAGAAAAAAAAGCGATATTTACAAGGGCTTAGGCGTTTATTATAATATTTGGAAGTCTTTGATTTGAGGAGAAATATGAATAGTACCAAAAAAAAATCGGGAATTGGCGAATACCTGTCATCGATTCTGATTGCCATTGGTTTGGCCCTGCTTATTCGCACTGGCGTGGTCCAGGCCTTTTATATTCCCTCCGGCTCGATGGAGGACACCCTGCTGGTCGGCGATTATCTCCTGGCCAATAAATTCGTCTACGGCGCCCCCATCGATGTGCCGCTGACCAATATTTCCCTCTTTCGCCTGCCCGCGATTCGCGATCCGCAACCGGGCGATATCGTGATTTTCCGCTCGCCGGTGGACGAAGATCGCGATCTGATCAAGCGCTGCGTCGCCATCGGGGGACAGGAGGTGCAGGTCGTCAACAAGGTGCTTTATATCGACGGCGAGCCCTTTGCGGATCCACCGCTGTCCAAACACACCGATCGCACCTACTATCCGGCCGTGGCCAATCCCCGCGATAATTTCGGTCCCTATACCGTGCCCGAAGGGCATTTCTTTATGATGGGCGACAATCGCGACAATAGCGCCGACAGCCGCTATTGGCGCGCAGTGCCCAAGGAGCTGATTAAGGGCAAGGCGATGAATATCTATTGGTCGTGGGCGTCGGATACCCGCGGGCCCTACTACACCGACTGGACTTCGCTGCCGAAGGTGGCGGCGACCTTTGTCTGGCGTCTGCCCGGCCGGGTGCGCTACGGGCGCCTCGGCGATGTGATTCACTAAGAGCGGAGGATTCGATGAACCGCAGGGATTCGCGCGACTACGACGACGACTATGATGGCTACAAGGAGGTCGATGAGCCGGAGGAGCAGGTCGACGACGAGCCGCTGCGCCTGGTCGACCAGCTATTGTCGATGGCCCCCGACCGCGATCCCGCTCGTCCGTTGCTCTACCAGCTCCGACGCCAGTTGATGGAGCGGGAGATTTCTTTCCAGGAAGCGCGGCGGACATTGGTGGAGTTGGAGGCGGCGCTGGAGAAGGTGACGGCGCCGGCCAATCGCGTCGGTATCTTCATAGGGATGCCCAGCGAGGGGGTCGCCACGGTTTTCGTCGGTGGCTCCGAATACTACGCCAATGTCGATCCCCGCGTCGAGATAGCCCAGCTGAAGGTCGGTTGTCGGGTGCTGGTCAACGAGGCCTACGCCGTCGTCGGCAACCTGGGTTATAGCCCTTCCGGCCCGGTGGCCAAGATCGGCGATTTGCTCGATGGAGGCCGGCTCAGGATCTCTCAGGCCCACGGGACCCAGGAGCTGATTTTGGAGCGCTCGGCCGATCTTGCAGACGCCAATTTGCAGATCGGCGACGAGGTGCGGATGGATCCCGCCTTTAAGGTGGCGCTGGAGCTTTTGCAATCGGCCGAGAGCAAGGAATACTTTATCGAAGATGTCCCGCCGACCCCCTGGGAGAGCATCGGCGGCCAGCAGGAGGCGATCCAGGCCATCCGCGACACCATCGAGTTGCCGGCGCTGCACCCCGAGCTCTTCGAACGCTTCGAATATTCGACCCCCAAGGGTTTTCTGCTCTACGGCCCTCCCGGTTGCGGCAAGACGCTGATCGGCAAGGCCACCGCCTACAATCTCGTCCAGCACATGCGCGAGGAGGAGGGGCTGGAGCTGGAAGAGTACTTTATGCACATCAAGGGTCCGGAGATCCTCAATATGTGGCTCGGCGAGACCGAGCGGATGGTGCGCGAGATTTTCGCCCAGGCGCGCCAGAAGCGCAAGGAGGGCTTTCTGCCCTTTATTTTTATCGACGAGGCCGAGTCGATTTTGGGCACCCGGCGCTCGATGCGCAGCCACAATATCACCAATACCGTCGTGCCGATGTTCTGCACCGAGATGGACGGCATCGAGTCGCTGCAAGACGTGGTGCTGGTGCTGGCCTCCAACCGCCACGACCTAATCGACCCGGCGATACTGCGGCCTGGTCGCATCGATCGCAAGATCAAGGTCGAGCGTCCCGACTACGAGGCTTCGCGCGATATTCTGGGGATCTATCTCAAGCCCGAGTTGCCGATCGACCGCGAGGAGATCGAACGGCACGGTGGGGTGGAGGCGGCGCGTCAGGCCCTGATCCAGGAGGGTCTGGACGAGCTTTTCGCCAAGAGCGACGAAGCCCGCTTTCTCGAGATCTCGCTGCGCAGCGGGCGCCAGGAGGTGCTCTACCGCGGCGATCTGACTTCGGGTGCGATCATCGCCTCGGTGGTGTCGCGGGCCAAGGAGATGGCGATCAAACGCGCCATCGCCGATGGCGACCCCGAAGGCGGCATTCGCGGCGAGGACCTGCGCCGGGCGGCGCGGGCAGAATACCGCGAAAACGAAGTCTTTCCGCCCTCCGACAGCGTCGAGGACTGGCTCAAGTTGCTCGATTACGAGCCCGAGAATGTGGTGCGGGTAACGCCGCTCAGGCCCCAGCCGGATAAGGCGCCGGAGACGCGCGTTGGCAAGGTGATCTGACCAGGGGCTCATGCGGCGACTCTGCGGAGTAGAGACCGAATACGGGATTCAGGTGGACGAGGTGGAGGACATGGACGTGGTGGTGGAGTCCATGGAGCTGATCCGCTGTTATCTGCACCAGGACTTCGTCGCCATCTGGAATTACGCGCTCGAAAATCCGCGGCTGGATATGCGCGGGTTTGAAGTCGATGAACTTCGCAATGACAAGGACGAGACGCTCCATCTGCAGCGGGATCGCCAGCGCCAGATTCCGCTCAAGGATCTCAAGAGCGACCTGATCATCCACAATGGCGCCCGCCTCTACAACGACCATACCCACCCCGAATTCTCGACCCCCGAATGTTATGGCCTCAGCGACCTGGTAGCCGTCGACCGCGCCGGGGAGCGGATTCTGCTGCAGTGCGCGCGCCAGCGCACGAATACGCGCGGGGGCGGCGTCGTGCGATTGTACAAAAACAACACCGATTTCGAGGGACATAGCTACGGCTGCCACGAGAATTTCCTGCTCAGCCGCGATATTCCCTTCCAGCGGGTGATCGATGGCCTGCTGCCCTTTGTGGTGACGCGGCAGATTTTCGCCGGAGCCGGCAAAGTCGGCGTCGAGCAGGACGACAAAGCCCCCGCCGCCACCTATCAATTGGCGCAGCGCTCGGACTTCTTCGAAGTCATCGCCAGCGTCGACACCATGCACCGCCGTCCGTTGGTCAACACCCGCGACGAGCCCCACGCCGACGCCGAGCGCTACCGCCGTCTGCACTTGATCATCGGCGACGCCAATATGTGCGAATACGCCACCGCACTCAAAGTTGGCAGCGCTGCCTTGGCGATCGATCTTTTGGAGGCGGGCGAATTGCCCGCTGTGGAATTGGCCGATCCGATCGGGGCGCTGAAGGCTATTTCCCGCGACGAGTCGCGGCGCTGGCCCGTGGCCTTGGCCGGGGGCGGCTCGAGTTCGGCGCTGGAGATCCAGACGGCGATTCTGGCGGCGGCCGAGCGGCTTTACCGAGGGCGCGACGAGGAGACCGATTGGATTCTCGCCGGGTGGCGCGCGACGCTGGAGGCGCTGGGGCGTGATCCGCAGGAGTTGGTCGGGCGTCTCGATTGGGTGACCAAGAAGTGGCTGCTCGACGCCTTTGCGGAGTCGGAGGGTCTCGACTGGGAAAAACCCGAGGATCGCACTTGGCTGCAGAGTCAGGACCTCGAATATCACAATATCGACCCGGCCGAAGGGCTCTATGCGATGCTCGAGGAGCAAGGTCAGGTGGAACACCTGGTCACCGCGGAGGATATTCTCGTGGCGATGGTCGATCCGCCCCGCGACACCCGGGCCTATTTTCGCGGCAAGGCGCTGCAGAAATTCTCCGCCGAGGTGCGCTCGCTCAACTGGGATCGTATTGAGTTCGCCCTCAACGGTCGCGCCGAGGTCGTCGATCTCAAGGCTTGTGTGGACGAGGAGATAGCGACTTATTATAATGAGGCCATAGACGCGGCAGAAATTGTTGAGGAACTGCTCGCGAGATTGGCGACTGCCCCCGGGCAGACGCCCGAAACAGGAGGAAGCCAATGAGCGATTTTATTTACTACCGTGATCGCGCCCCCCGGCCGACCAAGCCCA
>JAYYUU010000062.1:0-8676 GCA_036343835.1 Candidatus Latescibacterota bacterium
GGCAAATCGTCGAGGTCCATAATATTGGTCTTGATCGCGGTGTAGCCCTGTTCTTGCACTTCAGCCGCCAGGGCCCGCAAATCGTCGCGCGTCCGTACTTGCGCCTTGCCCAGTTGCACCGCGTGCCGCGAACGCATCGAGCCACAGTGCGACCAGTAGAGCCGCAAGCGGTCGCGCATTTTGCCCCCGAGCAGTTGCCACACCGGCGCGCCCAGCACCTTGCCGCGAATATCCCATAGCGCCGAATCGATGCCCGCCATGGCCTTCCACGCAATCCCGCCGGTATGCCTGACCGACGAGGCGGCCAGATCCCACCAGATCGTCTCGACCTGCATCGGGTCGCGCCCGACGACCCACTCGGCGTAACGCTCAACCGTAGCGGCAATCGGCGCTGCCGCGCCCCAGTCCGTGCAGTCGCCCCAGCCAATCAGACCTTGCTGATCGGTCTCGATTTTCACAAAGGTCCACGGGCGGAAGACGCCGTCAACAAGGTGGGTAGTTATCCGGGTGATTTTCATAGCTCCTCCACTACCAGCGATTTGAACTTCTCCTCGTCCCACTCCGCACCCCACCCCGGCCCGTCCGGCGGTGTGATGTGCCCGTCTTCTATCAGCGGGGCATTCATCAAACCCCACGCCTCTCCCGCCTTTCGCAGGCTGTCGCTCGCCCCCCCGAAAAACTCATAGAAATCTGTATTGTCGATACAGCACCCCAGATGCACGTGACCGAGGCCGTCCAGCAAGCCGGTCCCATTGAGCTCTATATTGGTTCCGTGCATCTCCGCCAAATGCGCCATCTTCAAAATCTGCGTCGCTCCGTGCCGAGCGTTGCCGCGCAAGCGATCGGTCGCCCCCTGGATAAGCCACTGCGAGGTCAGGCCGATGTCGTGCATCAGCATCTCGGTGCCCATCACCGGGATGGTCAATTCGCGGCACAGCTCCTGATAGAGATTCATCTTCTGCTCGTGCATTGGCTCTTCCAGCCAGATAAAATCCAGCTCCTCGATCGCATGCCCGACCTCTATGGCCTCGCGCAGGTCGTACGAACACACCGGATCGGTGATTAGCCCGTACTCTGGTCCGACCGCGTCTCTGACATCGCGATAAATTGGAATATCGGCCCTGCCGCCTTTGTATGAATGGAACTTATAGGTCTGGATCCCGATCTTCTTCCCCGTCTCAATGTGCTGGAGATATCCCTCGGTATCCATGTCCCCCCCGGTCAAATATACCGCCAGCCGCTCCCTCACTCTCCCCACCAACGCATACACCGGCAAGCTCGCGGCTTTCCCCACAATGTCCCATAGACAATTGTCAAAAGCCCCAAACCAACCAGGCGGTTGGTACACCCACCGCGTCCCCTTCCAGAACTGCTGGAACATCCCCTCGCGCTCCCACGGATCGCGCCCCACCGCGTGATAGCGGATAATATCCGCCTGATACGCCGTCATCGTCGTGTCGGTGCGCCCGACGATGCCGGCGTCGGTATGGACCTCGAGAAAGCTCTGGCGCAGCGGCTTCTGCTCACCGCCCTGGCGCCCGGTATGCGTATACTGGATCCGGCGCAACCGCTCTACTGGCTTTATCGCTAGGCCCGCGCCCGCTTTCCGCTCAGGATCCTCCAACACCAACAATTTTACCTCGGTAATTTTCATAATCCGCTCCTTTGTCCCGATCCTCAAACATCCTATATTCCCCCCAAGCTACTGTCAACCCGCACTCCTAATTGTATATCTCTTTCTCCCTCCCCAGGTTTGGTAACGGTTTTTCAGCACTGCCGCCCTGGCTGTTCTGAGGAGGGCACGAGAGCCTGCTGTCCCGGATTTCAAAGGATTGTTAAATCTGAAGATCGCCTCAAAATCGCAAAGCGACGCCTATTGCCAAGTCATGCGTGCATGAGCCAGGTCCTTCTCCACAAGGCCGTTACCAGGGACAATACCTCCATGAAAATCGCCACCATCGAAACTTTCGACCTCACCTGTCCCTTGGATCGCTCCTTCGGCTGGTCCCAGGGATGGATCAACCGACGCGGCACCACCCTCGTAAAAATCACCACCGACGACGGCCTGGTAGGCTGGGGCGAAGGCGCCGAATCCTCCATAATCAATCACGTCCTCGCCCCCCTCCTCACCGGCGCAAACCCCATGGACCGCGCCGGCCTCTGGGAGCGCATGTTCCACGCTCTGTACAATGGCAACAACGCCGTTGGCCTCGCCGGCAGTGCTGTCTCCGCCCTCGACATCGCGCTGTGGGACCTCGCCGGCAAAGCCGCCAACCTCCCCATCTGCACCCTCCTCGGCGGCAAAATTCGCGACAAAGTCGCCGTCTACGCCACCGGCCTCTACTACACCGAAGGCGAATTCCCCGATCGCTTGTTAGACGAAGCACGCAGCTATGTCGAGCAGGGATTCAGGGGGATGAAGACCAAGGTCGGCGGGCTGTCGATCGAAGAGGATGTCGCCCGTGTCAAGGCGCTGCGCGATGCCATCGGGCCGGATGTGAGTTTGATGATCGACGCGAATGAGGGCTACAACGCGACGACGGCTATAAGGATCGGCAAGAAGCTGGAAGACCTAGACCTGGTGTGGTTCGAAGAGCCCGTCAATGCCCAGGACTTAGAGGCGTATCTCGAGGTCAAAGCCGCGTTGCCGATGGCCATTGCCGGCGGAGAAAATCTGCGCACCCGCTACGAATTCAAACCCTATCTCGCCCGTCGCACCTATGACATAGTCCAGCCCGATATCATGCACTGCGGCGGTCTCACCGAAATGACCCGCATCTGCGCCATGGCCAACGCCTGCGGCATCCAGGTCAATCCCCACGTCTGGGGCTCGCCGGTAATGATCGCCGCGACCCTGCATCTGGCGGCGACCCTGCCTCCCTGCCCGCCGGCGCGCAACGCCCAGCCGTATCTGCAGGAGCCGGTGATGGAATTCGACCGCACGCCGAGCGCGATACGTGATGAGGTCTGCGCGGTGCCGTTTGACCAGGTGGACAGCTTTGTGAAAGTGCCGCAGGGGGCGGGGCTGGGCATTGACGTGGACGAGGAGACGGTACGACGAATGGGTGTGACGCGTGATAATTCTCAGTTGTAAAATCAGATCCTGGTAAGTACAGAAAATTCATCCTTGAGCGCGATGACCTTATACCGTTGATTAGATCCTATGCTCTTGACCGCAGACCAGATCGCCCACTTCCACGCCCACGGCTACCTCATCGTCGAAAACCTGTTTACTACCGACGAGGCCGCCCGTATTCGCGCAATCACCGGCTCCGACCCCGACATCGCCGAGCGGGCCAAATTCAATAGCAACTACGACGAGAATACCCTGGGCGACACCAGCGGCATCGACACCCGCCTGGCCTACACGCCCACCCTCGGCGACGACACCTATAGCGCCGTCGCCCGGAGCCAGCGGCTCACCGCGCCCCTGGAGCAACTATTCGGCGAAAAGGTCCGCCACTATTACCATCTGGCGACGCTCAAAAACCCGCAGACCGGCGGCTGGCAGTACCATCAAGATTACGGCTATCACTACAAAGAATTCTTTCGCCCTAGCTTCTGCTCGGTCATGCTCGCCTTAGACCCGGCCACCCGTGACAATGGCTGCCTGCGCGTGGTCAGGGATTCCAACCAGCTCGGCCGCCTCGAACACCTGTCATCTGGTTCGCAACTCATCGCCGAACCACAGCGGGTCGCACTGGCCCTGGACGAAATGGACGAAGTCCACTGCGAGCTACAGCCCGGCTCGGCGCTCTACTTCCACGGTAATATCCTCCACGCCTCCGATCCCAACCTCAGCCAGCAGTCGCGCTGGGCGCTGATCTACGCCTTCGTCGCCGCCGGCAACACAGTTGTCCTACCCGAAGTAGAAGAAAAACTGGGTCCGCCGACTGAAGGGTGGAGCGACGAGGAAGTCATCGCCGCCATTGAACGGCACGAACGAGCTATCCGGGACCGATAGATTCTTCTGGCCTAGCTGTCGACGTATTGATGCCCTTGAGCGACCGCAGCGAAAACCCCTGGCTCGGCCTCGGCCTCGCTGCCCTTACCCTGCTCCTGTGGGGAGCGCTGCCGCTAGTACTCAAGCTGCTGCTGGTATCGCTCGATCCATTTACCGTCACCTGGTACCGCTTCTTACTCGCCGGTGCTCTGCTGGTACCCGTGATCTCCTACCGCTATGGCCTGGCCTCGCCCTTCCGCCTGCGTGGCGCGGGGCTGGCGCTGGCGATTGCCTGCGTCCTGGGGCTTTGCGGCAACTATCTCACCTACTTGATGGGTTTGCAGCGTATCTCGCCCGGCTCGGCGCAAATCGTCATGCAGATCGCGCCGATGTTTGTGCTCCTGGGCGGACTGATCCTCTTTAAAGAATCCTTCGGTCGCCTGCAGTGGCTGGGGGTCGGCGTACTCGTCGTCGGGATGATCCTCTTTTTTAACCAACGCTTCAACGAACTGTTATCCGTGATCGACAACTACGGCCAGGGCGTGTGGCTGGTTTTCGCCTCAGCCATCCTTTGGGGCACTTTCATGCTGGCGCAAAAAGCCCTGCTGCACCATTTGCCCTCGGCCTCGATTATGGCGCTGGTCTACTGGTCGGGGGTCCTACTCTTTTTGCCGCTGGCCAGCCCTGGCCGCGCGTTTGAGTTATCGACCATACCGCTGCTACTGCTGGCCTGCTCGGTCGTCTTCACCCTGGTTTCCTACATCAGCTTCGCCGAGTCGCTAAAGCGCATGGAAGCCTCGCGCATGGGTGCACTCGTCGCATTGACGCCGTTGATCACTATCGGCATGATAGGGCTGCTCGCCCTCTACGACCCGACCCTGGTCCCCATGGACCCGCTCAACGAGTTCGCCAGCGCCGGTGCCGCCCTCGTCGTCGTCGGCTCGATGTGCTGCTCCCTTGGCAGAGGTTAATATGAACTTGCCAACGCGTTTCAAGTCATCCGCAGCTCCCCCATCGTCTGCGCCGTCTACCACCTCGAGCGCTGCGGCCCAACCAACCCTATAACGCCGTAGAGCCGACGATCGCAACGAAAGGTCTCCCGTGAGCCACTGGACCCGCACCCTCGCCCTCGACTCCGCACGCCAGGTCATCGCCGGCAGCGAAAGTGTGCTCGCCGACGCCATCCGCCGCGGCGCCGACCTGCGCATCTACACCGAATTCCGCCACAACGAGCATATCGATGTAAGCTCCCCAAGCGACGAGTTGGTGCGCGAAGTCGCTGAATTCGCGGTGACCTACCTTATCGACGACCGCTGGACCGCCGGGCTCATGAGTTTGCGCCAGCCCGTCTCGTTGCCCGACGGCTTCGGGCCGCGACCGTCGATGTCCTTTTTTCTCTACAACCAAGACGGGCACCAGGCCATCGGTCGGCCCCACCTCGACGGACAGGAGCCCGGCCCCACGCCAGAGGCGGCGGATGCGACGATGCCCAAGTACAACCTGCTCGGCCAATTCGACACCGACACCAACGCCCCCAGCCAGAACTTCGTCTACGACTTCGACGCCTACCACTTCTACGTCGATGATTCCTGGCGGGAAGTGCTGCACCACGACGCGCAGGGGCAGGTGCTGTCCGGCTCGATCGACGTATTGGCCGCGGCCTTTGCCGACGGCGCGGCGATCAAGGTCGGGATCGGCGGTCTGTGCGGTGATATGGGCGATGGTCTGGAACACGAAGTCTTCGCGCAGACCGGCTCGGGCTATTACTACACTGAGCAAAAGCTCTTTATTGCCGGCTCGCATCCTTTGATCCGCGTACGGCCAGACATCCCGTTGCAGTTCGGCAGCGGAGACTGGGACTTCGGCTGGCTGCTATTGCGCACCGACGGGGCGATTGTCTATCGCCGCTGCGATCCCTACTCGCTAGCTTTTAGCGACGAGGACCTGATCCGTCCTGTACGCTGGTTTGTGCGCTGATGGGCAGAAGAGAAGCGATTCCATTGCTCCCTGCTGAAAGTGTGGCTGGCCAAAGCCTGCGGCGGCGCGGGGGAGGCCGACGGAGAGCGACGCTAGAAATCTCGCCATTCTCCCATAACGGGATCTTTGCTATCTTACCACCGTAGCGCGAATGCACTCACACAGGTAATGCGTTCGCGTCGAGCACTTATTTACCGACCGGAAGGCCAGGGAGATAGTCGTAACGGCTGGCGCCCCGCAGAGGATCGGTGGATTGCGGCCTGAGAATGAGCAAAGAGTATCCCCTCTGGCCTGGCCCTGTACACTGGATCAACCAACCCATGAAACCCCAGGACCACACTTTCTTCCACCAAAACGGCTACCTCCTTCTCAGCCAGCTCTTCTCCTCCCAGGACGCCTCCCGCCTCCGCACCGCTTTCGACCGCGACCGCGAAGAATGGCGCGCCATGTGGCACTCCCTCGACAGCGCCTACCAGACGGTCAACTGCGATCCCCTCATCACCTGGCCTGGGGTCGACGACATCATCCGCCACCCGCAAATCCTCGCCCCTACCGAAGAAATCCTCGGCGGTCCGTTGTGCCTATCCGAAGCTTGCCTGCGCCACATGGCCCCCTACGACGGCGAGGGCTGGCAACAATGGCACCGCGACCGCCCCCATTCGGAAGAACATCCATTGCGCACCGCCTATGTCCATGCCATGATCTACCTGACCGACGTCGATGAATCCACCCATTGCTTCTCCATCTCGCCCGAAGCCGCCGACGCCCCAATACTCGACAAAGAAGCCCAGCTCCAGCGCGGCGGCATCGTCGACCTCCACGGCCCGGCCGGCACTGTGGTGTTGTTCAATCTCTCAGTGCTGCACACGGCAACCATCCGGCCCACGCAACAAGAGCGCAAAACCGCACAGATCTACTACGGCCGGCAGGACCAGCCCCACCTGAGCAACTACACCACATTCCCGGCCCGCCTCTGGCGCGACCACGCCGACCCCGAGACTCGGGCCTTTTACTCGGTGCTCAACCCCAAGTCGCGCGCCTTTGCCGAGGCGTTTGGGGCGGCGCTCTAACCGCTCTCGCCAATCTCTAGCAGGAAGTACATGACCCGCGCATCCGACTTTTGGCCCGCTGCCATCCAGGGCGCAATGTCTCTGACCTTCGACGACAATACCCTTAGCCAGCTCGACAACGCCCTGCCGTGCCTGGACGACCACGGGCTGAAGGCCACTTTTTACGTCAATCCAGGGCGCAGTCCCGTCTGGGAGGAAAATCTGCCGCGCTGGCAGCAGGCCAGCTGCAACAGACACGAAATGGGCAACCACACCGCAGACCATCCCTGCTCCTGCAATTTCGGCTTCAGCAAGGACGGCTATTGCCTGGAAGAGCTCGCACTGACCGATATCGAGCAAACCATCGACCGGTGCACCGCAGCCCTCGACAATCACTTTCCCGAGCAGGGCGGCAATCGCAGCTTCTGCTATCACTGTTACCAGTCCTATGTGGGCGCCGGCGCCGACAGACAGTCCTACGTGCCTGTGGTCGCCAGGCGATTCAAAGCCGCCCGTGGTCGCGGCGAGCGGCCCAATGACCCCCGTGTGATCGACCTTTCCTATATCTGGTCCTTCGCGGTGGAAGGTCATTCGGGCGCCGAAATGATCGCCTATGTCGAGGGTGCCATTGCCCAGGGCCACTGGGGGGTCATCTGCATGCACGGCGTGGGGGGCGACCACCTCGCCATCGCTACAGACGCCTTGCGCGAGTTGTGCGCCTACCTGGACCAGAACCGTAACCGCATCTGGACCGATACCTTCATCCATATCGCCGATTATATCGACGAGCGCCGGGCGTCATCGCCATGAAAGTCGCTGCCGTACTGGGCGAGCGCCGAGGGGGCGCGGTCGAAGTGCCCGATCCTCGACCCAGGGAAAACTGGGTGCTGGTCAAAGTACACACCGCGCCGATGTGCACCGAGTACGAGAC
Source organism: Candidatus Latescibacterota bacterium (assembly GCA_036343835.1). GTDB lineage: Bacteria > Latescibacterota > UBA2968 > UBA8231 > UBA8231. The sequence goes on from JAYYUU010000062.1 coordinate 7,901, forward strand.
TTTTCTTTCGGGGCACGAGACCACCGGGCTGGGGCACGAGGCCGCCGGGGAGGTAGTCGAGGTCGCGCAGCCGGGCCGCGTCGAGGTCGGTGACCGGGTGGCGGTGATGCCGCAATACCCTTGCGGCATCTGCGCACTGTGCCTGGGCGGCGAGTATATCCATTGCCAGCAATTGGTCGACTTCGCTGCCTTTACTGGCGGAGTCGAGGGGCGGGCGACGATGGCGCAGTACCTGCTCAAGCCCGATTGGCTGCTGCCCAAAATCCCCGACGGCGTATCCTACGAGCACGGCGGCATGGCCTGCTGTGGGCTGGGGCCGACCTTCGGAGCACTGCAGCGGATGGGCATCGGCGCCTTTGACACTTTGCTAGTGACCGGCCTTGGGCCGGTCGGCCTAGGCGGCGTGATCAATGGCAAGTACCGCAACGCGCGGGTAGTCGCGGTGGACTCGCAGCCCTGGCGTAAGGAGCAGGCAAAAGCTCTGGGTGCAGATTTCGTCGTCGATCCCACTGACGAGGATTCATTGCAACAGATTGTGGGCCTTACCGACGGCGACGGCGTCGATGCGGCGGTAGACTGCTCAGGCGCGGTGGCCGCGCACCGCTTGTGCATCGACGCGGTGCGGCGGCGCGGGAAGGTGGCCTTTGTCGGCGAATGCGGCGAGGAGACGCCCTTGCGCATAAGCCGGGACATGATTCGCAAGGGCATCGCGCTGCACGGTTCATGGCATTACAATCTCGGCGATATCCCGCTGTTGATGCAGACCGTCGCCGATT
>JAYYUU010000063.1:0-10000 GCA_036343835.1 Candidatus Latescibacterota bacterium
TACTGCATTGTCGACATTTTAAGTAATTAATGATTTCTCAATTCCTTTCCTACCCGTTAGTTACGCCCCAAAGCAAGCAAGGGCCTGATCCGCACGGCACGGACCTTGCTAACTTAAGCCCAGAGCGTACTAAAGTGGCGCGAAGTTGATCCGCATCACGTTGAGATGCAATCGCTCTGCCGATCTTATCAGTAGACCCGCCGATATCGACACGGGACGCGACCTGAAAGGAATACCTCATGCACGACAAAATCGTCAATGGAGAATGGCGGCCCCTCTGCCGAGCCCACAACTGCGATCAGGCGACGCGCACCGCCGGCTACTGCCCGCGCCACTACCAGCAGGTCCGCCGTCACGGCCGCCTCACCCCAGAGCGCGAGTACGGTCACCGCCAGGGCAGCTGCCAGGCCCAGGGTTGCGATCAAGCCGAAGTCGCCCGCGGTTTTTGTTTCCGCCACTATCAGCAGGTCCGCCGCTACGGTCGCCTCACCCCAGAGCGCGAGCGCGTCTACGGCCGCACCGCCTGGCAGGTAGCCACCTGCCAGGAGAAGCACGCAGCGCGCGGTTACTGCAGGAAGCACTATCTGCAGGAATTCTATCTGCCGCGCCAGGCCGGCCAGACAGCAGTAACAGCCGTGGGGGCCTGACGGACCGACTAATGGGGGGAGCTGTTCCGGAGTTGGTTTCTTCTTCGGGCATTTCCAACCGAATCCCGACCGTCCACCGCAGCTAGCCGCCACCCCCCTCTGCCACATCCGGCCCCTGCGGCGACGACTCAAACCCATAAATCCGCCGCATCTCCTCAGTCGCTCGCTCCACCACCTCCGGCTCAATATAGCGCACAAAATCAACCATCAGCTTCAAAAACGACCGACAGCAAAAACATATCAGACAGACCCTCGCCTCATCCGTCGTATTCGCCCCCGTCGCGTGCCACACCGCGCCATTGAACAAAAAGACCGATCCCCTCGGCGCGCTCAACCGCACCTCATCCAGATGGAACAACGCCAGCGGATCCTCCGGCGCTGGCGGCTTTTTTAAAAAGCGATGACTACCCGGCACAAAACGCGTAGCTCCGTTCTCCGGCGCAAAATCATCCAATAGCCACAGACTATTGACAAACATCGGAAAACTCGGCAAGGGCTCGGGCATCGCGCTCAACGCATTGTCGACGTGGAAGGGATTGTCGACGGCGCCGGGGTATATCAGATTCGACGTCAGCGTGCTCAAGATATAATCCGGACCCAGCAGATATTCGAAATAGGGCACCACCTTCGGGTGGGCGACCAGCGCTTCGAAATCGCGGCCCTTATTCACCAACCAGCGCACGTGCTGGCCGCGGCCAGCGGTGTGCACCCGCCCCGAGCCATCGGCGCGTTCGGCGTCGGCTAGCGCCAATATCCGCGCCCGATAAGATTTGATTTCGGCGTCGGACAATACCTCGGGGATGACGACATAACCCGCGGCGTCGAGTTGCTTTTGCTGTGCTGGTGAAATGATCTGGGACATGGGTGCATTTGAGCGGGAATCGGTGGTTTCGTATGTTGATGCCTATCCCATAATCTACAGACTCTACCAGACTCGACACAATGCCTGACAAACCCGGCCACCACTTCCTGCAGATCCCCGGCCCCACGCCCCTGCCCGAACGCATCGGCAGGGCGATCGCCCGTTCGACCATCGACCATCGCGGTCCGGAGTTTGCGCAACTGACGCTGGGCATAGTCGAAAGGCTGCAAAGCGTCCTTGGCACCACCGGGCGCATCGCCATCTACCCTTCGTCGGCCACCGGCGCCTGGGAAGCCGCGCTGGTCAACGCGCTTTCGCCCGGCGACCGGGTGCTATTTTGCACCAGCGGACAATTCGCCGCGCAGTGGAGCAAGGTGGCTGACCGGCTCGGGCTCGACGTTGCAGAGCTCAACGGCGACTGGCGCCACGCGGTCGACCCGGATCGAGTAGCGGCCAAACTCGCCGCCGACCCGACAATCGCGGCGGTCGCGCTGGTCCACAACGAAACCTCGACCGGCGTCCTCAGCTCTATCGCCGCCGTGCGCCAGGCCATCGACCAGGAGGGACACTCGGCCCTGCTGATGGTCGACGCAGTCTCATCGCTGGGCGCGGTCGACTACCGCCACGACGAGTGGGGGGTCGACGTGACCGTCGCCGGGTCGCAAAAAGGGCTGATGCTGCCGCCGGGGCTGGGTTTCAACGCCATCGGCGAACGCGCGCTGGCGGTGGCGCAAGGAGCCACGCTGCCCCGATCCTATTGGGACTGGACGCCCCTGCTCGCTGCTATGGAGCGCGGCTTCTTTCCCTATACCCCGGCGACCAATCTGCTCTTTGGTCTCGACGAGGCGTTGAGTATGCTTTTGGGCGAAGGCCTGGACCAGGTCTTCGCCCGCCACCGGCGGCTCGCCCGGGCGACGCGCGCCGCCGTCGCGGGCTGGGACCTCGCAGTCTACTGCCGCGATGAAAAAGCCCACTCGCCCACACTCACCGCAGTGCTCATGCCCGCAAACCACGACGCCGACCAGCTCCGCCGGCTGATCCTCGAGCACTTCGACCTCTCGCTGGGCACCGGACTCGGCCCCGTCCAGGGCCAACTCTTCCGCATCGGGCACCTCGGCTCGATCAACGATCTGATGCTCTGCGGCGCGCTCTGCGGCGTCGAGATGGGATTGGATCTGGCCGGCGTGCCGCACCGCCCCGGGGGCGTGCAAGCCGCGCTCGACCTGCTCGCCCATGACTAGGGACCAACTCGCCCCCCAAGCGCTCGCCGCATTGCGCTGCGATCTCGAGGATTGTATCGACGGCGAGGTCCGCTTCGAGCGCTTCTTCCGCGGCATGCACTCGACCGACGCCAGCGTCTATCAGATCGTACCGCTGGGCGTGGTCGCACCGCGCTCGCGCGACGATGTGGTGCGGGCGGTGGAGCTGTGCCGCCAGCACGGTGCCTCAATCACCGCGCGCGGCGGCGGCACCTCGCAGGCGGGGCAGGCCATCGGCCCCGGTCTGATCCTCGATTTCTCCCGGCATATGAATCACCTGCTCGAGCTCGACGTCGCAGCCCGCACGGTCCGCGTCGAGCCGGGGTTGGTCCTCGACGAGCTCAACGCCCGCCTCAAACCGCACGGCCTGCAGCTGCCGCTCGACTTGTCGACGGCCAATCGCGCGACCATCGGCGGCATGATCGCCAACAACTCGGCGGGCACCCGCTCCATCGTCTATGGCAAGACCATCGATTATGTAGAAGAGTTGGAAGTCGTCCTCGCCGATGGCACGCTGATAACCATGCCGCCGCTCGACGATGAGGCGCTGCGCGAAAAATGCAGCCGCGACGATCTCGAAGGCGATTGCTATCGCGTCGTGCGAGAATTAGGTACCGAGCACCAGGACGAGATTCGCCGTCGCTACCCCAAAATCCTGCGCCGGGTCGGCGGCTACAACCTCGACGAGTTTCTGCCCGCCGACGGCCCCTTCAACCTCTGTCGCATCATGGTCGGCTCGGAGGGGACGCTGGGGATGACGGTGGCGGCCAAACTGCGGCTGGTCCCCTTGCCCGAGCACCGCGTGGTCTGCTGTGTGCAATTTGCCGATGTGCTCGAGGCGATGGCGGCGACTCCGGTCATTTTGGAACACGATCCCACCGCCGTCGAATTGATCGACCGCTTTATCCTCGACTCCACCCGCGGCAAGATCGAATTCGAACCACTGCGCGCCTTTATCCACGGCGACCCCGGCGCGGTATTGATCGTCGAGTTCTTCGACCAATCGCCCGAGCGAATCGAGCGGCTGGCGGCAGATCTCGACCGCCGCGGACTCGGCCACTACGTCTACCGCGCCATCGACGCCGCAGACCAGGCGCGGATTTGGGAGCTGCGCAAGGCTGCGCTGGGGCTCGCGATGTCGCAGCTGGGCGATGCCAAGTCGATCTCCTTCGTCGAAGACACCGCCGTCGCTCCCGAGCATCTGCACGACTATATCGCGCGCTTTCAACAGATTCTCGACCGCCGCAAAATCCCCTCCGGCTTCTACGCCCACGCCTCGGTCGGGCTATTGCACATCCGCCCGGTCATCGATATGAAAAGCGCCGACGGCGTCGAGACATTCGCGCAGATTGCCGCAGAGATCGCCGACCTGGTCCTCGAATGCGGCGGCGCGCTGTCGGGCGAGCACGGCGACGGGCTGGTGCGGGCGCCCTTCCAGGAGAAGATGTTTGGACCCGTGCTCTACCAGGCCTTCTGCCATTTAAAGGACCGCTGCGATCCCGAGGGGCTCTTCAACCCGGGCAAGATCGTCCGCGCCCCACCGCTGACGGCCAATCTGCGCTTTGGACCCAACTACCAAACGCGCGAGACCGCCACCGCCTTCGACTTTTCCGACTTTGGCTCGCTGGCCCAGGCCGCCGAGCAGTGCAGCGGCGTCGGCGCCTGCCGCAAGACGCTCTCCGGCGCGATGTGCCCATCCTATATGGCCACCCGCGACGAGAGCGCCTCGACCCGGGGCCGCGCCAGCGCCCTGCGCCAGGCCCTCTCCGGGGAGTTTGGACCCGAAGGCCTCGACGACGACGAACTCTTGCCGATCCTCGACCTGTGTCTGGAGTGCAAGGCCTGCAAGCGGGAGTGCCCCACCGGCGTCGATATGGCGCGGCTCAAGAGCGAATTTCTACACCAGCGCCATAGGCGCCACGGCGCGGCGCTGAGCGCGCGTTTCCTGGGGCGCATAGACCGCGCCGCCGCATGGGGCCGGCGCTTTGCACCGCTGTCCAACTGGATCGCCGCTACCGGCGCGGGACGATATTTCAACGAGCGCGTCCTCGGGCTCGATCCCCGCCGCCCGCTGCCGACCTTTGCGCGTCGGACCTTTTGCGAGACATGGGACGCGCCCTCATCCCCCGGCGATATCGCCCTCTTCGCCGATACCTTCTCCAACTATTTCGAACCCGAGCACCTGCGCGCCGCCGCACGCCTAGCCGGACGCCTCTCCGCTCGCGTAGAATTGGCACCGCCCATCTGTTGCGGTCGACCGCTGATTTCCAAAGGACTGCTCGACGAGGCCGCGCACCAGGCGGCGGCGACGACGCGCGCCCTGCTGCCGCTGGCCGAGCGCGGCACGCCCATTCTATTCTGCGAACCGAGCTGTTATTCGGCCGTCTGCGACGACCACCCGCTCCTTTTGCGCGGTGCGGCGCAAACACAAGCGCGGCAGGTCGCCGCCGCCTGCCAGCTCTTTGACGGATGGGCCGCCGTCGCTATAAAAAGCGCTGACCTCGCCCTGCAGTCCGGACCGCGACAAGTCCTCGTCCACGGTCACTGCCACCAAAAGGCACTGGTCGGCACCGGCGCGACCAGCGCTCTGCTCGCGGCCATCCCCGATAGCCAGATCGTCGCGCTCGACAGCGGTTGCTGCGGCATGGCCGGTCTCTTTGGCTACGAGCACTACGAGCTGTCGCGCGCCATCGGCGAGCGGCGACTCTTCCCGGCGGTGCGGGAAGCGGGATCGGGTATAGCGGTGGTGGCCACCGGCTTTTCCTGCCGCCAGCAGATCGCGCATTTCACCGGGGTCACAGCCCACTCGCCCGCGACGCTTATCGAATCCTTATCTTCGTGACCAAGCCCAGCGATATCCGCACTCCGGGAGTTTGATATGACCAGCGAATTGACGACAGCCGCCCGCCGTGGCATCGACTGGATTCTCGCCCAGCAGCGCGACGACGGATCTTTTGCAGCAGTCGCTGACGGCATTGGGGCCTACTACAAGGTCCCCTATGCGCTCTCCTTGCACGGCGAGTTGCACGCGGCACACAAATTGGCCGACTGGATCTTTGCATATCACTTTACCGATCCCGGCGACTTCCGCGGCCCCCAGCGCAAGGCCCGCGAGCCCGTCCACGAGGCCTGGCCCGTCTATGGCAATGCCTGGCTGGTCCAGGGCTTACACCGGCTGGGCCGCTGGGATCTCTCGCTGCCCGGAGCCCAGTTTTTGCTCAAATATCAGAAACCCTCCGGCGGCTTCTACGCCCTCGACGAGGAAGGGCCTTTTCTCGAGCCGGTCTGCACTTCATGGGGCGGCCTGGCCGCGCTCCATACAGGCCATATCGATGCCGCCCGACGCGCCGGCGATCTCTTGGCAAAAATGGCGATAGAGCAACCCGACTCAGAGCGCTTCTACTTTCGCATGGACGTCGAAGGTCGGCTGATCACTGCAGCGGAAGAAGGCCAGGAGCTACAGTGCTTCGTCGACGCCGGACGACGCGAACAGATCTATTACAATCCGGGGATCGCGCTGATTTTTCTCGCCCATCTCTACCGGGCGACGGGCGCGGCGAACCACCTGGAGGCCTGCCGCGCGCTCTTTTCCTTCGCCGAGCGTTGCGCCGACGATGTCTACGCCTTCCCGCCCAGCGGCAAGTTGGGTCTGGGCTGCGCATTGCTCCACGCACTCACCGGCGACCCGGCGGCTTATCGCGCGGCATTGCAGGTGGGCCACTACCTGGTCGCAACCCAAACACCCGAGGGCTTCTGGCGATTGCCCGATGCCGGGCCCTACACCCAGCTCGCCGCGCGAGACTCCTTCGATATCCACCTCGACATCGCGGCCGAATTCAGCATTTTCCTCAGCGAGATCGCCGCGCGAGTACCATCGGGTGCGCAAAAACTTCAAAGAGCACGGATTTGAAGTCACCGAAGCGGAGAATAAAGCCCGAGGCGATCGAACTCTATAGCCAACAACGGCCCGATGTCTTGAGGAGTCGGTGGCGCTGACGATCGACAACGAGATGGGCGTCGAAGGCACAGCAGATCACTCCAACGATCGCCGCGCCTGTTCGAGGTTGATGCGGGCCGGCGCATAATCCGGACGAATCTCCAGCGCCTGCTGGAAATGCTCCACAGCCCGGGTGATCTCGCCCCTGGTCTGATGGGCCAGACCCAGATTGGAATGCGCCTCGACGAAATCGGGCTCGAGCTCTAAGGCCCGTTCGTAGTGGGCGATGGCCGCATCGATTTGACCCTGGTCCTCGAGCAGGCGACCGACATTGAAATGGGCGCCGGCAAATCGGGGGCGGGCTTCCAGCGCCCCTCGATAGGCCATAAGCGCCGCATCGACCGCCCCCTGCATCTCCAGCGCTACGCCCAGGTTTAAATGCGCGGCGGCAAAACCCGGGTCGAGCTCTAGCGCCCGGCGATAGCTCTGCGCCGCCGCGTCCCAGCGCGCCACCGCCCGGAGCGCGTTGCCTGCGGCATAGTGCGCCCGCTTGTCGCCCGGCTGCAATTGCGCGGCTGTAGCTAAGTGGTTGGCAACGACGTCTAGTTCACCGAGATCGCTCGCTAGCGATGCCAGATTCTTGCGCGCCAGCACATAGTCGGGTTGCGCCGCGACGGCCAGGCGATAATGCGCCAAGGCCTCCTGCAAACGACCCGTCTCTTTGAGCGCCATCCCCAGATTATTGTGTGCCCGGGTCAAATCGGGCACGAGTTCGACGGCGCGGGCGTAGTGTCTGATCGCCGCGTCCCACTCGCCGCGGCGGTCGTATATTAGTCCCAGGTTGAAATGCGCGCCGGGCTCGTCGGGTTCGCGCGCTAGCGCCAATAGGTAATATTTGATCGCCGCGTCGTCGTCGCCCGCCAATTCGTGCGCGTAGGCCAGACCGCGAAGCGCGCGCGCATTGTCGGGCCGCTGCGCCAGATCGCTCTGCCAGATCGCCACCCCGCTCCGATAGTCGCGGTTGCGCTGCCAGGTCTCTGCCCCCAGCGCAACCATGACACACAAGACCAATCCCAGCCCCACCACACCCACCCATTTTCGCGCGCCGCAAAGCCCGCGCCGCAAAGCCCAATAAGCCGCTGCCAGCAAAAGCACCAATGGACCGGCCAGCGCTAGATATACCCGGCGCTCGGCAGCCCACTCTTCGGCAATCGGTATAACGCTGGAGGAGGGCGCCAGAAGCGCGAAAAACCAAAAAAACGGATAGGCCTGCCGCGGATAGCGGACCAGCCCCCAACCGCAGAGGGCCATCAGCCCCAGCAAAAGCAGCGCCCGCGGAGCCACCTCGAGCAGCGTCAGCACCTGGGGCGGACCGTAGTCGAGCAGCAGCGGATGCGGCCAGACCACCAATTGCAGATAGTGGACAATGGCCACGCACTGATTCAGCGCGTAGGGCCAGACGCCCACCCGTTCGAGGCCGACGCTATCGCCGTGCGGGTCGCCCCAGATCAGGAAGAGCAAGAGCAAGAGCGGCGCGCCAAATCCAATGTAGAAGCGGCGACGATGCCAGACCTGGGTCCAGGAGTCGCTCCGATACACCCGGTCGTACAGCGCGATCGCAAAAGGGGCCGTGACCACAATTTCCTTGCTGGCCACGCCCAGAGCGCAGGACAGAATCGAGCCGATATACCAGGCGTGCGCCCCGGTATCAAAACCCCTGATCGCGCTATAGAGCGCCAAGAGATAAAAGAGACTGGCGAGCGATTCCCGCCGCTGGATGATATAGTTGATGCACTGGCTTTGCAGCGGGTGGACCAGCCACAGTAGCGCACAGGAAAACGCCAACCCGGTCTCCCCCGAGCCCAGGGTCCGCCGCACCACCCCGTAGAGCGCCAGACCGCAGAGCAGGTGCACCCCGAGGTTGAATAGCCGATAACCCGATATCTCCAATCCACCAAGTGCGTAGTTGAGCGCCAGGGAAAAACTGGCGACTGGACGACTGTTGACCGCCTCGTGCACCGCGTCCGTCGGCAGCATCCAGCGCGGCGGCCACAGGCTGCGGATGTCGGGATTTTTGGCTATCGAGTGGATATCGTCGTAGATGAAATCGCCCCTAAGACTATTGGCATAGACAATACAGCCGGCTACAAGTAGCAGCAGCGGTGCGCAGCGGCCGTAGGGAGCCGAGCGCATCAGATCTTCTTTTGCGGGGTCGGACATGGTAGAAGAAAAATTGCCTAACTGTTCAATGTGTATTAGGGCGTGTCTGAAAAGTCGCTCTGCGCCCAAAGCGCCAGCGCAATCGCCGTGGGCAAGGCGCTTGAAGGAACCATATCCTCTGTGATATGGCGACTGAAAGTATGCCACAGGCTGCGAATCCTAAGGATTCAGCGCTTGAGGATTCCGCCATTGACGTCGAGCGTGGTCCCGGTAATATAGTCGGCCAGCGGCGAGGCCAAAAAGAGCGCCGCATAGGCGATCTCCTCCGGTTCACCCAGGCGGCCCAAGGGAATCATCGCCATCACCTTCTCGCGCTGCTCCGGTGTCAGCAACTCGGGATCGGCGTCGATCTGGCCGGGGGAAATGGCGTTGACCGTGATGCCGTGGGGCGCCAGGTCGCGGGCCAGGGTCTTGGTCATGGCGGCCAGTCCCCCCTTCGATGCCGTGTAGTGCACGCCCCCCGAAACGCCACCGGTCTGGGCACTGACCGAGGTGATATTGACAATCCGCCCGCGCTGTTGCTTCTCCATAACCGGCGCGACGGCCCGGCAGCACAAATAGGCCCCCGTCAGATTGGCCGCGATGACCTTGTCCCAGGCGTCGGGCTCGATCTGATGCAATGGCCCGAAGTCGATCAGCCCCGCATTGTTGATCAGCACATCCAATCGCCCCCACTCCGCAACGACGCGTTCGATCGCCTGGTTGACCTCTGCTTCTACGGCCACGTCCGTCGGCAATACCAGCGCCTCTGCTCCCGCTGCGCGCACCTCTTCGGCCACGGCCTCCAGCTTATCCGCCGACCTGGAGGCCAGCGCCACCTGCGCCCCCGCCTGCGCAAAGACCAGGGCGATCGCCCGCCCGATCCCCCGACTGGCCCCGGTGACAAAAACCACCTGCCCCGAAAAATCGACTAAATTCGCAATCGCCCCCATCTCATTTCTCCTCTATAAAGGCCAATAACTTCCGCGCATAAGCCACATTCCCATACTCCCGCAACACCCGCTCCTGCGCTCGCCTCCCCGCCTGCGCCCGTTCCTCCCCCCGCCCCAACCACCACCGCGCCTTCTCCTCCAAT
>JAYYUU010000064.1:0-7204 GCA_036343835.1 Candidatus Latescibacterota bacterium
GGTCGATATCCGCTAAGAAGAAATGCAATAGGGCCATGGCGGCGATAACCACAAAAAGCGGAGTGCCGGCCAGCGCTATAAGGGCTGCTATGAGACTGCTCAAGGGAGGTCTTTCGCGCTGGGATCGCGGAGGCGGTGCCAGGCCTGGGAGAGAAAGCGCAGGGACATTGAGCCGAAGGCCAGGGGGAAACAGAGCTGGGCAATCCAGGCCGGGACTGCAAAAAAGGCCAGGGCGCCAAACTCTTGCTCGCCGAGGACAAAGCGCCAGGATATAAAGGTCAATAGCGCGCAAATCGCGGCGGCGAAGATATCCGCACAACTGAGACTGATGGTGCGGATGCGTTCGGGCACCAGCCGCAAGATCGCGTCGATGCGGATATGCTTGTCTAAGCGCGTGGCCAGCAACGCTCCGGACAGCCCGATCCACAGCACTAGATGGCGGACGAGGTTTTCGCTGCCGAGCAAGGTAATGGAGAAGAAATTGCGCAAGAGGATTTGGCCGCAGGTCAATACCAAGAGGCAAATGACCAGCAGCATCAGCACGAGGTCCTCGAACCGGTGGAGATGGCGTTTCAAGGGGGGGCGACCTGGCGGAATTCGCGCAAGTATTGTTGGACCAGGGAGTGGGCTTGGGTGCTAAAGGCCTTGCCGCTAAGCTCGGCTTCGGCGGATACGACCAGATTTTTAAATGTTTCGACATCGGCGGGACTGGCCTCGACGATCTGCAAGCCATTGGCTTTGAGGACGGCCATGGCTTCTTCGTTTACCCTGCGACTTTGGCGGGATAGTTCGGCCATATGGTCCTGGGCCATGCCGAGTATTAGCTCTCGATCTGCGGCGCTGATTTTAGCAAAGGCGCGATTGTCGACCAACAGGGCACCTAGAGTGTAGTTGATGGGAAACTGGGTCACGTATTTTACGCGGGTAAACCACTGGAGAACGATGGCGGCAGAAGGTGAGGCATAGACTACTTCGACCAGATTGGTTTGCAGACCGAGTAGGACGTCTGGTATGGTCAGCGGAATTGAGTTGACTCCGGCGAGGCGAAAGAGCACCTCGGTGATCGGCTCATCGGCCAGCTGCCATACTTTTAGGTCGCGGATATCCTCGACCGTGCGCACGGGTTGCTGCGAGAGTATATGGACAAAGCCAATATCGGCCCAGCCGAGAAAGACATAGCCCTTTGCCGCATAGCCGGCGCGGTAAAATTCGTCCATGCTCTTGAGCACGTATTCAATTTCGGCATAGTCCCTAAAGAGCAAGGGCATTTCCAGGGCCAGGATATCGGGAAATATCTGACTGATGCCTTGCCCGCCAAAACCACCGCCGTGCAATTGCCCGATGCGAATCTTGCGCAGCACGACTTTCTCATCACCCTGGACGCCGCCGGGATAGATTTTTAACCCGACTCTGTCACTGGTTGCTCGTCGCACATCCTCGTCGATACCGCGGACGGCCTTGACCCAACTGCTGCCTTCGGGGGCCAGGGTGGCGATCTTGAGCAGGTGTTGCGGTTTGGCAGCGACAGTGCCGGCACTGAGGATGACCGCGATAAAAATTTTAAAAGAAATCATCGGTCTGACCCAGGAGTATCCGCGCCTGGTCTTGAGCAGCGGTGTTTTGCAGGGCGAAATCCGGTGCGGCGTCGATGGGGCTGGTCAAAACTTTGTTGAGGAGCGATTCATATAATGGTCGGTCAAAGGTCTGACGGGCGTAAAATTTGGCCTTGAGTACGTAAAATATCAATTGCCGTCCCTCGCTGATTGCCAGCGCCCGGTCGAAGTGGTGGGCGGCTTTTTCTGGATTGCCTCCCAGCATGGGGGGTAGGGCAGAATGGTAGACGCCGAGGAAGACATGCGGACTGCCGTTCTGATAGGAATCATCACGGGCCAATACCCAGTGCATTAGCGCAATGACTTTGGGCAATTCGGCCAGGGTGGCCATGGATTCGGTAGAGATGCTGATCCAGGCACCCCAGCTAGAGGCGGTCCAAAATACAGCGGGGAGATCGGAGTCATTGAATTCCTCGATGGCAGCGGCAAATTTTGCATATGGGGCTTGCAGTACTTGAGCTTGTTGGGGAGGCAGTGCCCTAATACCATACTCTTTTGCGCGTCGGTATAGTCGCCTGGCCCTTGGGAGGTCGTCATTTTCAATTAGCGCGGCGTAGGTAGTGTAAGCTTCAGCGGCGCTCAGAAGCAATTTTCGGTCGTTGGGGTTGGTCTCGAGCAATCCCTCGAGGAGCAGCAAAAAGGTCGGTACGCCCGTGGCAACGAGCTCTGGATCATCGAGTCGGGCTGTCGCGGCAGAAACGTCCTCAATCAGCGAACCGACCAGGGCTAACTGCAATTTGGCCGCACAACCAACCGCACTGCCGGCGACGGTGGCCAAAAGTAGCAAGAGCAAGGGCCGGAAAATAATGGGGAATAGGTATCTGGTAGGCCAGGCCATAGGTTATGAAAATATGGATAGAGGGGAGATCTTAGTCAAGCTGGCGGGGTCGGGATATATGACGTATCGGCGAAAAGCCAGTTCCGGAGCCCATGATATTAGATGGGATAGGGGCCGAAGTCGTTTAAGATTGGATTCGAATATGGGAGCACATGCGTAAAATCAATAAAGATGGATGGGGGTGTTTACTCGTTATCTTCGCGGTATTTATGGCCTATGGGGGATCGTTGGGCAACGAATTCACCTACGACGATCGAGGTCTGGTCCTAGCAGATCCGCGGATCGTCAATGGGGATTGGGGGGCTGTATTTACCCAGTCGTATTGGGGGGATATGGGGGATGGTCTTTATCGTCCTCTGACCACGGCGAGTCTGGCCCTGACCTGGTTGGTCTGCAAAGACCAGGCGTGGCCGTATCACCTGGGCAACCTACTGCTACATGCCTTGGCGAGCGCGATGTTACTGCATGTGGTCAAGCGTCAGATTGGCTATGGCGCTGGGATTGTCGCGGCATTGTTATTTGCGCTGCATCCCGGCCCGAGTGAGGCCGTATTCAGCATCGTTGGACGGGCCGAACTCCTGGCCTGTTGCTGGGGGTTGGGAGCTGTGATATGCTCGTTGATGGCCAGGAAAACCGCCGGAGTGTCGGTGGGTTGGCTGGTCGGTTGTTTTAGCTGCCTGTCGGCATCGATATTGTCGAAGGAGAATGGAATAGCTTTCGCCTTCGGTTTGCTCCTTGGTGAAATAACCTGCAATCGCCGGGTTGGTTGGGTTGGTTGGGTGGCCATATTGGCGGCCATGGTGGCGGCGCTGGTGAAGTGGATAGCTATCGGAACTTTCGCTCCAGAGGGCATTGGCTATCTGGATAATCCACTCGCCTATGGAACGGCCGACCTGAGGTTCGCGCATGGTTTTGGTCTGGTGGTTAGAGGGGTGGCGAAGTTGGTGTTTCCCTGGCCATTGGCTGCCGATTACTCACCACAACAGATCTGGCTATATAACAATTGGTTGGAGATGGGTCTCGTCTGGCCAATCCTGTTGGCACTGTCATTGGGGTGGGGAGTATTGACCCTGCTAAAGGGCAATGCCATAAGCGGATTATGGCTTGGTATCAGTGGCGGCGCTCTGTTGATTACCAGCAATATATTCGCAACCTCGGGGACGATCTTTGCCGAGCGCTTACTCTATATACCAGCGATCGGAATGTGTCTGGGATGGGGGTGGTGTTTGAGCCGCTTGAATCGCAGATGGGTGGGTGGCTTGATGGGCATATGGTTGATAATGGCTTGGGGTATTTTATGGGTGAGAGGGGGAGAGTGGCGCAGCGATATGGATCTTTTCGCCAGCGTTGTCGACAAACATCCTCGCAGTGCGCGAGGGCATTATGGTCTGGGCTTGGCCTGGCACCGGGATGGGGATTTAACTAAGGCCGTGGAGGCTTACGAAAGGGCGCTTGAACTCTATCCACGTTATCTAGAAGCGGAATTAAATAAAGGTGCAGCATGGGTGGAATTGGGGCATTACGATATCGCAATAAAATCTTATCGACGGGTTTTGCAGTTGCGGCCAAATAATTTCCAAGCGCGATATGCACTCAGTTTGTTGGAGGCAGAGCGAGGCAATATCAAATGGGCTGAGACGACCTTGCGGCAGCTGCATCGGGAAAGGGTAAGTCGAGCTGATATTCTGCATAGCCTGGTGACGGTCTTATTGCGGGGAGGGAATTCAGTTGAAGCATTTGCAGTGGTCGCGAAGGGATTGGAGCGCGATCCACTAAATGAAGATTTCCGCCAATTGCAACAAGCGCTTAAAAAAAGTCAGTCTCCCCACTAACGGACCCAGCGTTGCGCAGACACTGCCATGGATTTTCTTGGTCGCTACAATGGGCAAATACGCGGATGACGCCGGCCAGGTCTGCGTCCTGGTGGCGATAGACGGCTGCAAATAAATCCAGATTGGAATGATAACGCCGGTAGGAAAGCAATCTGGCGTTATTCAGTTCCCAATCGAGAAATGCATCGTAATTGCTGCGGCTAAACTGGCCCCTGATCAGGGCGAAGTCGACCTTGCGTTGGGCGAAGACGGCCATTCGCTGCCGCAGGACCACTGCGCGGGGTAATTCCAGGGAGTAGAGGCTATCGAGGGAGGCGACGGTCGCCACCATAAAGTTCCCAAACAGAGCCGAATCTGCCCGCCGTTGCTGGGCGAGTTGCAATAGGGGGGTATCCGGACCAAGGTGTCGGGAGAGAAAGAGCAGTGAACCCTGGCGGCCCACAAATGTAGCCATGGTTTCGTTGAAATCTGTTTCACCCGCAGCATAGGCGGTCGCATGGGTCAATTCGTGGAGGATCAGGTCGGCCAGCTGGTCGGGTTGGTAGTTGAGCATCCCGCTGAGAATTGGATCGGAGAAAAAGCCCAAAGTGCTATATGCGCTGACGGGACGCACGATGGCGTCGTAGCCTTTTGCTATGAGTGCGTCGCGTTGCTCAATGGCTAGGTCCAGTTGGAAAAAACCCTTGTAGGGCACGGCCCCAACGAATGGAAATTCCCATAAATAGGGTTCAAAGCGCTCCGGGGGCGATGCGCTGACATTCCAACTGACCGGATTGTCACCCGTATCGTAGAATGTGGTATAGTTGTCGCCCGTTTTGAGCCCCAGCGAATCGGCATAGTGCAGTATTGACTGGATTAGCTCGAATTGGCTACGGGTTTTATCCGCTATGGTGGGGCGGGCGGCAATCTCTGCAAGCGGAGTGCGGCCGAAAATCACCCGACTCTGTCCACGAGCAAGGTGCAAGTAATAATCAAAGTTGCAGCCACAGACGCAAAAAAGGCCAAACCCGATTAGGGTTCGGCCCAGGGTTGAATAAAATGGGGAGGACATCAGGGCGTAGCGGTCTCTACTGGATTCGTCGCCCTTTCCATCGCCTGATACACTTTGCCCATTTCTCGATTGAGTTTGAGAATCAGCTGGTTGGCTTCGCGCAGCGTGGTTTCGGCCTTGGCATAGGTCTCGGTGCGGCCGTCTATTTGTTCCTGCGTCCAACCGCGGATCGTGGTTTCATAACCGTCGAGGCGGAGGACCATCAGCTTTTTGATATCTCCGTGTAGAGGAGCCAGGAGGGGAGGGGGATCCAGTTTGTTGAATTCTTCAAGCGCTCGCTCCAGCCGGGGTTTGAGTTTTTCCATCGCCGGTGCCAGATTTGATCCCGTGGCCTGACCAGAAGAGCCTACCATCTTGTCAATTTCGAGCTGTATTTTGCCTACTTCCTGCACAAAGGGGTTTATTGAGTTTATGTAGGCTTGGACCTGGTCCGAGTCGCCATAAGGGGTTTGCGTAGCAGGAGCAGATTCAGCCGGAACGGGTTGCGGGATGGCTTGGGTTTCTTCCTGTCCCGAGCCACAACCCAAAGCTAAAAATATAAGAGGGTAGATTTTCTTCATGCGGTACCTGTTCTCGCTTAGCGTTGGGCGCTTTGGGCGCGGAGGTTGCTCTGGGCCTTGGCCAGGCCGGTATGAGCCGAGGGGGAGAGGGAGTCGATCAATAAGGCTGTTTCGAATTGTTTAACGGCAGCGGCCCATTCCCGTTCATCCATTAGCACTTGGCCCAGGCCGAGATAGGCGCGAAAGGCATTGATGTTGAGCGCAATGGCTTTATTGAAGGCGGCTTTGGCTTTATCCGGTTGGTTTTGCACTGCGTAAAGTTGGCCTAGTTTGATGAATGTATCGTCAAAGTTTGGGTTGGCCTCTGCTGCTTTTTCCAAATAGCGCAGGGCCTTTTCGCGCTGGTTGCGAGCCTGGAAGATTTCAGCTAATTGATTGAGGGCCAAAGGGTGGCGGGGGAAAATATCAAGCGTCTGTTCAAAGGCGATAACCGCAGCGCTGTCTGCACCTGCTTCCAATGCACGCAGGCCGCTATCGTAGGTGATATTCATCGCCCGGCGCAGATAGCGGTCGGCGGCGGCCTTTTTATGTTGTGCGCCATAAGCCCGCGCGAGACGGGCATATACCTGTGGGTTGAGGGTGTCCTGGTGCATGGCCATGCGGTAGGCGGCGACCGCATCGGCAACTTGGCCACTAGCTAGCAGGTCGTCGCCTTGGGCGAGATACTCATCGGGCGTAGAGGGCGTATCCGAACACCCTTGCAAGAACAGATAGAGTAGGGGAATAGACCAGCAGATACAACGCTGGGCAAGCGCGGGAAGGGGAAGGCTATGACTTGGCGACGATCTGCTCACCATCGAAGATTACATTGCCTTCCTTGTCGAGTACGCGGCCGTCGGCGGTGAATTCGTATTTCATGGCTTGGCCCAGCGTCAAGTGCCGTTGAACTTCAGCTAGGTCCTGGTATTTCTCTATGAGCTTTTCAATCGGGCCCTCAAAGGATGTCTGTTGCCATTTCGGGCGGTCCTTGTTGTGCGCTTCGCGTTCTTCGGCGGTCATGATGGGCAGGCGTTCGGCGGCCGGAGTGAAGCGCCCTGCCATGGCCTGCTGGCGGCGATACTTTTCATGGCGCTTTTCCGACTCGGTCAACATATCCTCCGGAATCGCCTCGAAACTCGTATCCTGATCAACTCCCTGGTCTTTGCGCCTTTGCTGTTCGTCCTCTACTTCGCGCGCTAGGCGTTGCTGGCGCTCTTGGTCTAGATTGTTGTCGGTACCTAATTTCCGCAGTACGTGCCGCGCTGCCTTGTTCATAAATGAACTACCTCCCGGGCGAAAAAGATGAATTGATGCGGTTTGGTGCGGATTTT
>JAYYUU010000065.1:0-8090 GCA_036343835.1 Candidatus Latescibacterota bacterium
AGACGCACCCATATACTTAGCTCTACTCCCCCCTGGGAAACCGCACAAACCGCTGCGCCGTCCCCCCCATAATCTCCCCCCGCTCCTTCTCGCTAATATCCGGCAACAACTCGTCGATAATCCCCGTGTATTCCCCATACCCCGGCTCCTCGTAAATCCACGGCGCATCCGTCGCCCACATCAGCCGCTCCGACCCAAACTCGCGCAACAACGTCCCGTGCCACCCCGCCAGATCGCGATACGGAAACGCCTCCTTGCTAAAGGCGTATTGCCCCGACAGCAACACCGTCACATTCTCGTAGCGCGACAACCGCCACACCGTGTGCTGCGCCGGATTGTACGGCGGCGTCTCCACCTGCGGCCGCCCCCATTTATCGACGGAAAACTTCCCCACTCCGGGACAGATCCCCAGGTGATTGAACACCACCCGCACTTGCGGAAAAGCATCGACCAGATACGCCGCCAGATGCGCGTCGGCCGCCCGCAGGTAAAGCCACAGCACATAGTCGCGCTCGGCTGCGTGCCGCCAGATCCGATAGCTCCCGAACGCCCGCACGTCGATCGCCGCAAACGGATCGCGCGGCCCCCCCAAAGACCCCAGCCGAAAACCCACGATCCCGCCCTTCTCCGCCAGCGCGTCCATCTGCGCCTCCGGCTCGGCGCAACCACCGGGTAGCAGCCCGATCCCCAAAAAGCGGTCGGGGTACGTGTCGATGCAGTGCTGCAGATAGGCGTGTTCTGCGATGCCTGTGCCGCCGATCTGCACCAGCATCGCCTGGTCGATCGCGTGCTGCTCCATGTGCCCGATAAACTTCTCCGCCGTCTCCTCGCGATCGGCCGGGGCCATTTCGCTCGCCTCGCGGGGGAACTGTTCCGACTGTTTGGCGAAGACGTGCAAGTGCGCGTCGATGCGGACCATATCAGACCTCCAACCCGAAGAGCGCCCGGCGCACAGGTGTAGTACAGCGGTCCGCGATCGCCGCGAAAGCCTCCGGCCTCACCTTCTCGGGCGTGCGCTTCTCGTAGATCAGGATGATCGACTTGCGCACCGCACCGCCATTGTCCATCGCCGTGTGCCAACCATGCGAATTGAACGCGATCGCCGTGCCGGCTTTGGCCGGAAAGGTCTTGTGCCCGGGCATGCTCTCGTTCCAATTCGGACGGGTGTACGGACCGCTGTCGCGCTTGTGGCTGCCCGGTACGTATCCGAACTCCCCCGTTCCCGGCGCCACGTCCTCGACGTAAATCTGCACCTTGATATGCAGCGGATTGTCCTTGCCGACGTCCGGATGCCAACCCGTATAGCTCAGCGGCCACGGTGGCACCGTGCGCACCTGCGGCCCCAGAAAGAGCAACTCGCCATCAGTGAAACGCTGCAACAAATCGATCCAGCTCGGATGGTCGACCAGGTCGATGAAGATATCATCTTTCTCTAATGGATTGGGCAAATCGTAAAAGGTCGCCGTCGCCTCGCCTTTGGCGATCCGCTCAAGCCAATCTTCCTTGCAGGCTTGGGTCCAGTGGTCGAAGGTCTGCTGCAAACGCGTCAGCTGCTCACCCTGGAGCGCCTCTGCGAGTAGCAAATAACCCTGCTCGTCCCACTGTAGCTGCTGTTCTTGGGTAGGCCCTGCCATAGCTCCTCCTTTTGCTTGCCTGTGTCAGGCCAGAATGGTACTATATCCGCACACTTTGTCAACGACCGAGAATCAGACGATGAAAATCACCGCAACAAAGATCTACAAATTCAGCGTGCCCACCGGCCAAACGCTCAGCGACCCGCATACCGGGAAATTGATATCCAGTACTTCCAAGACCTGGCTGTTCTTCAAGATCGAGACCGACGCTGGGATCGACGGCTGGGGCGAGGGCAGCGGCGAGTGGCTGGTGCCGGCGGTAGAAGCTACGCTCAAAGAGTGGGATGTGCTGCTTTTAGATCGCGACCCGCTCCAGTATCGCGAACTTGCAGAAGACATCCAAAACCGCCTGCCCTGGAAGGGTGGTCCGGTATTCGGCACCGCCATCGCCGCCATCGACGCCGCGCTGCACGATATCGCCGGCAAGGCCTGGGGCGTGCCGGTCCAGGCGCTATTGGGCGGCAAGCGCCGCGACAAGGTCCGCGTCTACAGCAATGGCGGGTCTTTCGAGTCGCCCGCCGCCGCCGCCAGCGGCGCGCGCCAGACCATGGAACTGGGTTTCGCCGGCGTCAAAGGCAATCCTTTAGAAAGCCGCACCTGGCCGATGGATGCAGCGGCCGTCGAACACTCGGCTGCTTGCGTCGAGGCGATGCGCCGCGAGGTCGGCCCCGACTTTGACATCCTGCTCGATACCCACGGCAGCCCCACGCCCGAAATGAGCGTCGAATTCGCCCGGCGGGTAGCCGGCTGCCGCCCGCTCTTTTTGGAAGAGCCGGTCAAGACCGGCTCGGTGGAGGCGCTGATGGAGGTTTCGCGCAAAAGCCCCGTCCCCGTCGCCAGCGGCGAAAAGCTCTTTACGCTAGAACAATTCCGTCCTCTCATTGAACAAAGGGCCTGCGCCTATCTGCAACCCGACCTCACCCACTGTTTCGGCCTCACCGGCCTGCTCGACATCGCCCGCGCCGCCGCAGCCGAGCAAATGTTGATGGCCCCGCACAACGCCGGTGGCCCGCTGTGCACCGCGGCGACGCTCCAGGCCGATGCGCTGATGGGCAATTTCCTCATCCAGGAGACCAACCACTTCTGGCTCTCGATCTACGACCGCTATGTCGAGCACGACTGGCAGGTCAAAGACGGCCATATCGCCCTCTCCGACCGACCCGGGCTCGGCGTCGAAGTCAAGGAAGCCGATATCGCCGAGCTGCCCTATGAGCCGATGGCCTATCGCCAGTACCGTCACGCCGACGGCTCGTGGAAAGGTTGGTAGCATGGATAGCCCGGAGAAGAAAAAACCCACCGCGCAGCTGGCAACCGCGCAGAAAATCACCGACACCCTCTCCGGGACGCACCCCATCGACGCAGACCGCTACCCCTACTCCCCCCCGACTACGGCTTTGTTACCCCCACCGTCGCCGGGCAACTTCTCCACGCAGGCAAAATCTACATCCCCGATCTGTCCACCCCCGACAAACAACACTGGTTCGACAAACCATCCGGGCACGCGATCTATCCCGAAGCCGAAGGGGAAACCCTCGGCCAGAATCTCGGAGAATGGCCCGCGCGCCATCGCTCGATCGGCGCGCTGATCCTGCGCGAGGACGGCTGGGCCCGGCTGCAACCTATGCTATGAGCGCGGCCGGGTCATCACCCGCCAGTTCGTCTTCGAGGGCAATGCGCGTCAACGCAACGCCGTCGCCTTCTTAGCCTCCGACCTCGCTGCCTTCATCACCGGCGGCTACGTCATGCCGCGAATTTGAGATTCTTCCCATAACGATCAACTAGTTCTCCACCAAAGACGAAACTTTGGAATTGCGCCCCGGCGATAGTACCTTAAACAATTGCACTGACAGCTTGCGCGCCCCCCTTTCCCGTTCTATAGTGAAGGTCTATTTCAAAACATTTAGGTTAAGGGTCTCTTCATATACCGCAGACCGTACAGCACTGCTGCTGAAAGGAACACCTTGGCAAAGAAAGTAGCCGTCATCGGCTTAGGCTCCATGGGCTTCGGCATCGCCCAAACGCTAGTGCGCGCCGGCTTTGAAACCATCGGTTGCGACCTCCGCCAAGAGGCCCTCGACGAATTAGAGGCAGCCGGTGGAATGCCCGTCTCTTCACCCGGCGACATCGACGCCGACTGCGACGCGATCCTCGTGGTGGTCGTCAACGACGACCAGGCCAAAAGCGTCATCTTCGGCCACGACAGCGGCGATATCGAGCTGCTCTTCGAAGACGACGGCGTCGCCCATCACCTCGACCCCGGCGCCGTGGTCCTAGGCTGCAGCACCGTGCCCCCCGACTACGCGCGCCGCTGTGCCCAGCGCCTCGACGAGCACGGCATCTACTATCTCGACGCGCCAATCAGCGGCGGTGCCGCCAAGGCCGCCACCGGCGAGCTTTCGGTCATGGCCTCGGGCACCCCCGACGCCTTTGACCGCGCCGGGCCCGTCCTCGACGCCATCGCCGAGGCCGTCCACCGGCTGGGCGACTCGCCCGGGGTCGGCTCGACCTTTAAGATGATCAACCAGCTCCTCGCCGGCGTCCATATCGCCGCCGCCAGCGAGGCCATGGCCTTCGGCATCAAGTGCGGCCTCGACCCGCAGACGCTCTACGAGGTCATCACCCGCTCGGCCGGGTGCTCGTGGATGTTCGAAAACAGAGTGCCGCGGATCCTCGCCGGCGACTACGCGCCGCACAGTGCGGTCGACATTTTCGTCAAGGATCTCGGCATCGTGCAGGAAAAGGCCGCCACCGAGCACTTCCCGCTACCCATGGCCACCGCCGCCAGCCAGCTCTTCACCATGGCCACTTCGATGGATATGGGGCGGCTCGACGACGCGGCCGTGGCCAAAGTCTACGAGAGCATGTCCAATATCACCCTCCCCGAAAAGAAAGAGGCCGAATAATGGCCGACCTCCTCTACTTCACCTACGGCTCCAATATGCTCAGCAACCAGATGCAGGCGCGCTGCCCCGGCGCCGTGTTTCGCGCCACCGTGCGCGTCGATGGCTACGAGCTCTGCTTCCCCATGATCTCCTTCACCCGCGCCGGCTTGGGCGTGGCCAGCATCCGCAAAAACGACGACGCCTATGTCGAGGGCGTGATCTACGCGATGACCGAGAACGACTTCGAGCGGCTCGACCACTACGAGAGCGAGGGCACCAAATACCGGCGGGCCGAAATAACGATCCCCGGGCTCGAACAGGTGTGGACCTATTTTTCGCGCCTCGACGACGGGCACCACTACCCCCCCTCGGAGGAGTATTTCAACGCCGTCATCCAGGGCGCCACCGAGCACGAGCTTTCCGAGGAATATATCCAGATCCTGCACGCGGTCAGGAACCAAGAGGGAGAGGAATGACCACCGGCACCACTGCGCCGGCGGGTCTTTGACCGATGGCCCGCCCGCTACTGTAAATACTGCGCCGCTGAACGCTGACCGCCGGCTATTGCCCGCAGCAGCACTTTTCGCAATAATTGTACCCTATCGCCTTTTCCAGAATCTCCCAGGAGCAACTCGATGGCCAACCAGACCATGCTCAATATTGAACCCTTCGTCGACTCCACCCCCCTCTTGAAGTCGCCCGAAGAGCTGCGGGCGCGCGCCGCCGAGCGGGGCTATCTGTTCTTCCGCGGGCTCCTCGACGAGGCATCCGTGCTCGACCTGCGCCGCCAGATCCTCGCAGTCTGCCAAAAGCAGGGCTGGCTCGACGACGACGCGCCTTTGACGGACGGAATCAGCAGGGACGGCAGCCTCTTTATCGAGGGCCACTCGCCCGAGTGGATCGGCTTCTACACCGACGTCCAGCGCCTGCGCGCCTTCAACGCCCTGGCCCTGCACCCGGCGATCATCGGCATGCTCGAGACGCTCTTTGGCGAAAAGGTCCTGCCCCACCCCCGCAATATTTGCCGGGTGATCTTCCCCAACGCCCAAACCCACACCACGCCTCCGCACCAGGACAACTTCTACATCGGCGGAACCGACGAGACCTGGACCGCCTGGATCCCCGCCGGCGACTGCCCCGCCGCGCTCGGCAGCCTGGCCGTCGCCCCGGGCAGCCACAAGCTCGGCAAACTCGAGGTCGAAAAGGCCATCGGCGCCGGCGGTCACGCGGTCCTCCTCGGCCAAGAGACCCTGTGGGCTGGCGGTGACTTCGCCTGCGGCGACGTGCTGATCTGCCACAGCCTCACCGCTCACCAGGGCCAGGACAACGAAAGCGGCGATCGCCTGCGCATCTCGCTCGACTATCGCTACCAGCCGATGAGCCACCCCGTCCGCAGCGACTCGCTCGAGCCGCATATGCACTTCACCGACTGGGAGAATATCTACTCGGGATGGGACGCGGACGACCCGCTGAAGTACTACTGGGAAGAGTGGGATCTGGAGATCAACCAGCGCGAGGGATAAATCTTCTTGCCACGGTCACACGGACCGAGTTCCTTCAATGCAGACCCGCTTACCGGAGGTGGGAGCACCCGGTGCGCGCCCGCGTCGAGCCGGGCATCGTCTGGGGCTTCAACATCGCCCAGGTTCTCCTCGATCGCCTCAATCCGCTATATCGGCTACCCCAGCCTCTCCTGCTGCGCTTCCAAGGGTGCGGTCAACCAACTCCAACGACAGCGTTGCGATATAACCAGTCATACGCGAAACTCCAGCGCGCTCTTTTCACCGGCGCGAATTTTGGTGCAGTGTTCGTCGAAGTTTAACATCTCTAATAGACTCCGGCCCTCGGCCATCCCCTTGAGCAACAAATCTTCCTTGCGCTGTATTTCTTCCGCCAGCGGGATCAGTTGCGCGAAAACCTCGTCCGACCCCACGATCACCCCGTCGTCGTCGCCGCAGAGAATATCGCCGGGTCGCACCTCGACGCCCCCGCATTGTATCGGGATCTGCGTCTCGAAGAGCTGGTTCGTGGTCCCGGGCACGCAGGTTACTGAGCGCGCATAATAGGGCAATGCCATTGCCCGCACCACCGCCGTGTCCCGGCACGGGCCGTCGTTGACGATTCCCGCCAATCCTTTGCGCAAAGCTTCGGTCGGGAAGAGCTCGCCGGTCAGCGCCTTGCTGCTGCCCTGCGAATCGATGACAATCACCTCGCCCGCTTGGGCGTCGGCCAGGGCCTTGATCACCGTCAGGAAGTCGTCGTGGCAACGCACGGTGTGGGCGCGGCCGACGAGTTTGAGCCCGGTGCGGATCGGCCGCAACCCCGCGTCCATCGCCTGCAACCCGAGCCCCAGGGCTTTGTCGGCGTCGCAGATGCAGGCGGTGTCCAGATGCAATAGCCGTTCTTTGATCGCGTCGTAGTCCATCGCTATTGTCCCAGCGCGTAGGGCCGCACGATAGTCACCACCATCTCGCCCTGCGCCGTCAGTGGAATCGCGCGCCGGGCCATCACCATGCCGCTGGTCAGCGCCACGACGGGGACCGGTGCCCTGGCCGCCTCTTCAAGCGAATGAATCTGCCCGATCGCAGCGCCCTTTTCCACCGCGTCGCCCAGCTCGCACAGCGGCTCGAACAGCCCGCTGACCGGTGCCATAATATAGTCGTCTTCTTCGGTTGCGCCGACGACTTTGGGCTCGGGCGTGCCGTCGGCTGGTTTTTGCAGAAAGATCCCCGCCCAGTGCAGCGCGTTCTCCACCCCGCGCGCGGTGATCCCCAGCGTCTCGACGCCGAATTGAGCCCGGCTGCCCATCTCGGTGCCCAGCGTGACCTTGCCCATTTGCTCGGCCAGCGATGGCAACAGGCCCGATCCGGCCACGTCCTCGTAAACAAAGACATAAGGCGCAGCCCAGGCCGTGCCCGCCGCGAGCATTTTTTCCATCTGCTCGCGGTCGGCGACCTCGTGCATATTGACCGAAGGCAGAAAGAGCGTCGAAGACCCGCCCGAGTGGATATCCACCACCAGATCGGCCAAGGGCAAAAGCGCGGAGGAGACGAAGTGGGCGATCTGGCCGGTAATCGTGTCGTCGGGCTTGCCCGGAAAGGCGCGGTTCATATTGCAGCCGTCGAGCGGCGACAGCCGGGTGCCCGCCAGCACCGCCGGGCGGTTGAGCATCGGTACAATAATAACCCGGCCCTGGATATCCTCGGGCCCTAAGCGCCGCGCCAGGTTCAATAGCGTCACCGGCCCTTCGAACTCGTCGCCGTGGTTGCCGCCAAAAAGCACCGCCGTCGGGCCGTCGCCATTGGCGATCGAGACGATGGGGATATAGTATTTGGCCCAACCCGAAGAATTGGTCGACTGCGGCACGGCCAGCTGGCCAAAGTGCTTGCCCCGCGCCTCAACGTCGATGTCGATCGACACCAGACTCTCTGTGCTCATCGCTGTCTCCTTGTAGATAGTCCGCGCTTAACGATTGTCGCGGCGCAGCGCACTGTCAAGTAGCTATAGCCCACCCGGCCAAAGGCAATTTGTACGACCATTCGACAACCAGGCGGCCAGAGCCTATAATTCCAGC
>JAYYUU010000066.1:0-8359 GCA_036343835.1 Candidatus Latescibacterota bacterium
CAGCCAGTGGCTCACCGGCGGCAAACTGGCCCTCAACCGCCAGCTGGGCGCCGGCCAGACCCTCTTCGCCGTTGTGTCCAGGGGCTACCGCGCCGGCGGCGTCAACCAGCACCCGCGCTTAGCCGCGCAAAACCGCCCCTACGACCCCGAATACCTCCTAAACTTCGAAGTCGGCTACCGCGCCACCGGCCCCAAAGCCACCACCAGCCTGACCCTCTTCCACGCCATGCGCGACGACGCCATCGCCGGCGTCTACTTCAAGGCCTTAGGCGAAGCCGACGACGCCCAGGGCTATCTCTTCGGCGGGGACGCCGCCGACCTGCAGAGCGCCTTCCAGATCGACAACCTGGCCTTCTACGGCCAATATGCCCATGCGCTCGACGCCAACACGCGCCTCTCGCTCAACCTGCGCCTCGACCGCAACGCCATTGACTACACTGGCACCACCGACAGCGCCGACCGGGTCGGCTTCTACATCGGCCAATGGCTCACCGGCGGCAAACTGGCCCTCAACCGCCAGCTGGACTCCGGCCAGACCCTCTTCGCCGCTGTGTCCAGGGGCTATCGCGCCGGCGGCGTCAACCAGCACCCGCGTTTAGCCGCGCAAAACCGCCCCTACGATCCCGAATACCTGCTCAACTTCGAAGTCGGCTATCGCGCCTTCAGCCCTAAGTCCACCACCAGCCTGACCCTCTTCCACGCCCTGCGCTCAGACCAACAGCTCAGCCTCTCCAGCCAGCAAAATCCCGGCGACCCCAATAGCTTCTTCTTCTTCACCGCCAACGCCTCCACCGGTCGCTCGAGCGGCCTCGAACTCGAACAGAGCTATTTGCTCCTACCGCAACTGCGGCTCTCCGGCTCGCTCGGCCTCTTGAGCACCTACGTCGACGCCTACACCTTCGAGACCGCCGCCGGCACCAACGCAATCCTGGGTGACCGCGCCACCGCCCACGCCCCGTCCTACACCGCCCAACTCGCCGCCGACTACGCCGCATCCAATGGCCTCTGCGCCCGGCTGGAGATGACCGCCAGCGACGCCTTCTTCCACTCCGACAGCCACGACCAGCAATCGGATGCCTACCAGCTCTTCCACGGCCGCATAGGCTACAAACGCGGTCCCCTCACCCTCGCGCTATGGGGCCGCAACCTCCTCGACGAGCGCTACGCCGTCCGCGGCTTCTTCTTCGGTCTGGCCCCCCCCAACTACGCCGACACCCTCTACGAAAGCTACGGCGATCCCCGCCAACTAGGTCTGAGCGTAGCGGCGGCGTTCTAATGGGCAAGACCGCGCTGATCATCGGCAATGGCGAGCCTCCTTCGCGACCATTGCTGGAGGAATTCGCCGACGCCGATCTGCTGCTCTGCGCCGATGGCGGCGCCGACACTGCCCGCCGCTACGGCCGCGCGCCCGACTATATCGTCGGCGACCTCGACTCGATCAGCCGGGCAAGCACCGACAGCATAGACGCGGCAAGACTCATCCGCATTGACGCCGACGATACTGGTACCGACATACAGAAAGTTCTGCGCCACGCCGTCGAACTGGGAGTTGCCGAAGCCGTACTACTCGGCTTTACGGGTGGCCGCACCGACCATCTACTGTGGAACTTGAGCATGCTCAAGACCTTTGCCGACCGCCTGTCCTTGCGCCTCGTCGACGCGCATTGCGATATGCGCCTGATCGACCGGCACATCCACTTCCACGCCCCCATCGGCCAAAAGATTTCCCTCTGTCCGCTCAACGGTCCCGTTGATAATATCACTACCTCGGGACTAAAATTCGCCTTGCAGGACGAAAGTCTCATCCCGGGCATCCGCGACGGTATCTCCAACGAGGTCATCGCCAACCCCGTCGAGATACAGATCGGGCAGGGCGAGCTGCTGCTTTGTCTGCAACGACAAGAAGGTTTGGGATAAAGCGGCTCGGATTCTTGCGAAATAACAAAATTTCGTAGAATTGAAATGAGCTATGCTGAGATCGCATTTACGCCCAGTGTAAAGGCCCGACAAGAACGCTACGGTTCTCGGACGAGCTATGCCTCGTGTTAGCCACCTCGCCCTACCACTCCGGCGCCTGCGCGTCAAAAATATCCGCCGCCGAGTCCCTGCGCTTCCCCAGTGAAATATTATACCCCACCACCAGCCGAAACAGATTGCGGCCATCGACATTGGTCCAGCGGCTTTCCATATACAACCGCCGCGACAGCCGCAGCCCGACGAGCCGGTTGAACACCCGCTCCCCGTCGATAGGCCGACTGCTATAGCCCACTCCAATGCCAAAGTAAAACCCGCCGCGCGGCCCCGGGCTGAGAAGCCAATCGACATTCCCCTGCCAATCGGCCACACCGTCGGCAAAAAACACATCGCCGCTGGGCACGAGCTGATACTTGCCCCGTCGGCCAAAAGGCCAGCGGGCCTGCCCACCCGCGCTCCATGCATCAATATCGTAATCGTAGCCGCCGCGCACCCCGATCTGCGGCGACGGCTTTGAACTCCACCGACCCCGTTGGGCTGCGGAGTCGCCGACCACAACAAGACACAACGCCAATACCCAGATCCACAAAACCCTCATTCCCTTCGCTAAAAAAACCTGCGCTTAAACCGCAATCCCACCCGCCCCTCTTCCAGTTCCAACCGCGGCTCGACCTCCAGCCCCAGAAGCTTGGACTTCACTATATACTGTTGCTGCTCCGACCGTTCATCTCCCGACGACCACAACTGCCAGCCAGCCAGGGCGAAAGCCGTCGCCGCCAGCCCGCTCATCTGGCTCTTGGTGTCGTTATTGTCGGCGCGGTCGAAAAAATCTTCGGCATCTCGTTCGCTACTCGCCTGGCGGTAGAGCGCGTAGAATTCGTCGGCCCGCTGATGGAAATCCCAGCCCTTTTGCAATAGCACCGCGCTGCCGCCGAACAAAGCCAGACCCCAGGCGCGCCGCGGCGTCAACCACTGCTTATCTTCCTCCGCCGACAAGGGCTGTACGCAACACACCAACGCCAATATCAGCCCCGGACCGCCGCGTGCCATCAATCCGCACAAATCAGAAATCCTTGCTCAATGTCAAATGCACCCTCCGCCACAACAAAACTCCTTGCAGATCGACCCCGATCCCCTTGATCTGCAACGATGGCGCATCGATTTTCGGCAAGGGCAATTCCTCCCGTTTCTTCCCCCGCAAAAGCTTTACAGACCACGCCAATGCCCCCGCGCCCAGCGCGCCCATTACCACCGTCCGCGTATCGAAGCGCCGGCTTTCGTCGTAGAAGGTCTGCGCATCGGCGCTGGTCGAGGCCCGCCGATAGCGGTCGTAGGCTTCGTTGGCATCCTGACGCGCCTGCACGGCCTCGCCGAACATCCAGCCACTGGCGCTCAGCGCGACATAGCCGTAGAACTTTTGCGAAAAGAACGGACCGTCCGCCCCCGCCGGCTCAATCGTCGCCAGCGCCAGCACGACGGCCAGCGCGGCGATCTTGGATAGATTTCTCACAGCATCCTCTCCTGCAATCGCGCCAGAGGCCACCAGCGGTAAAAGCCGCTCGGCAGCCGCTCGTTTACTGCTCCCTTGGCGGGACGGGCTGCCCCATCGCCTGGTCCAACTGCGCCAATTGAATGTGATAATTGAACTGTGCCTGCACCAAATCGCTCTGCGCCGAAAAAAGCGCCGACTGCGCCTGTAATCGCTCCAGTTGCGTCCCGGTGCCCAGGGCGTAGCGCTCCTGCGCCAGTTTGTAACTCTCCTCGGCGGCGCTGACCGCGATCTGATTGGCCTCGATGCTGCGGCGATACAGCTCGATATTCAAAAAGGCCTGGCGGATATCCAGCGCCACCTGCCGCTCGGCCTGGTCGAGATCCTCCATGCTCTGCCGATAACTGAGCTTTTGCGACTTGATCGAATTCTGGGTGCTGAAGCGATTGAAGATCGGCAAGCTCACGCTCATGCTCAAGTTATAGCCATAATTCTTCAAAAAGAGATCCTCCGGCCCCTGAAATTGCTCGCCTCGCGACAACTGCCAGTTGTAGCCGGTGCTCATGCTCACCGTCGGATGCAAAAGCTCGTAGCGGGTGCCCTGCAGATCCTGACGCGCCTGCAACATCGAAAACTTCTGCGAGCGCAAATCGGGGCGGTGCTTTAAAGCCTGCGCAAGCGCTTGTTCATAGGTCAACGTCAACAGCACCACCGCAAACTCTTCCCGCACCGGCTCGATCCAGACATAGGTGCGCAAACCCATCGCGAAGGCCAAGTCCGCCCGCGCCACCTCGATGCTATTTTCGCGGTCGATCATCGTCGCGCGCGCGCTGGCCAGGGTCGCCCGCGCCGTCAACACATCAGAAAGCGGCACCGAGCGAATTTCAAAAAGCGTCTCGGCGCGGCGCAAATCCTCCTCCGAAACCCGCACCTGCTCGGTCTGCACCGCCAGCAATTCGATCGCCTGCAATAAGTTGAAATAGCCCTGCTTAACTGCAAAGACCACCTGCTGCTCGCTGGCGGTCAGATCCATCTCGGCCGCCCGGCGCGCCAGCTTGCTCGATGCCAAGCTAACCCAGTTGCTAGGATTGTAGAGATCCATCCCGAAGCTGGCACCCAGAGACTGCGAACCGCTGGTGGTGCTCTCGCCCAGCGTGGAAACGATCTCGCCGGTCGCCGGATCGACGAATGAGCCTGCGCGCGGGCCGGAGACATTGCGCGACATCCCATACGAGGCATTGATCGACGGCAAAAAGGCGTTGCGGGCATTTTCGACCTGGATCGCCGCCGATTCCACATTGAAATGGCCCTGAATAACCTGGGCGCTTTGGTCCAGGGCAATCGCGATGCAATCGCCCATGCTGAGCCGCAGCGTCTGGGGCTCTTCGGCCCGGGCTAGTCCGCAGACGGCCAGCACTAGCAATATCACTCTTGCACCACTCACGCCAATAACCTTTCCCGGTGCGCCATGCGCCGCAACCCCAAAAAGAGCAACAGCCCGCCGCCCAATAGCAGCGCCAAGCGATTGAGCAAAACCATCTCAGCCCACACCGCATCGTCGATGCCCAGCGGCAGATTGAACGGATTTAAAAATAAGAAATAATACGTCTCCCGCAGCGCCTCGGCGCTCAATAACACCCCGATAATCACCCCCAGCGAAAGCATCCCGGCGGTATTGCTGCTCTTGCAGAGTACCGAGAAGAAGAAGGTCAAATTGACGAGCAGAAACGACGGCGCAAAGGCGTTGAAGCCCCCCAGTACAAATGGAAACTCAGCAAAGAGAAAATAGGCCACCGCGCTCATGCCGAGCAATGTCGCCAGCAAGATCGCGTAGACCGCCACCATCCGCATCGCCCAGATCCCATAGTGCGATGTCGCAGTGCTGAATAGCGTCTCCAAGGTCCGGCGATCGCGCTCACCCGCGACCAGATCCATCGCCAGATAGATCGCCAGCACCGCGCCGGGAATCTCCACCAGCACATAGAGCGCCTGATTTGCGGTAAAGCCCTCGTCGGGCCGAAACACCGCCAGCGCGTAGAGAATCCCGTAGTAGACCGCGATGCCCGCCACCATAAAGAGCAACTTGCGGTGAAAGACGATCCGCGCGCTGAGCCGACACAGCGACACCCCGCTGGCGATAAGCGCCATCCAGCTCAATGTCATCACGCCACCTCCCGTCGCAACAAATAGAGATAGGCGTCTTCCAATGTTGGGTCGACGGGCTCGGCTGTGGCTCCGGGCAAGCCGTCCTGCGCCAGAAATCGCGCGCGAATCCCGGTCGGGGTGCGCAGGTGCGAGATCACTTTGACCTGCTGGTCAACTCGGTCGAAACCCTCTTCTGCAACCACCGTCTCCCACACATGGCCGCTGGCCATCTCGCGCATCTCGCGCGGGGTGCCTTGATAGAGGATCCGACCGGCATTGAGCACCGCCAGGCGATTGCAGCTACCCGAGATATCCTCGACGATATGGGTCGAGAAGATGACGATCCGCTCCTGGCTTATGCGCGCCAATAAATTGCGGAAGCGGATCCGCTCCACCGGATCTAAGCCCGCGGTCGGCTCGTCGACGACGATGATCTGCGGCAGGTGCAATAGCGTCTGCGCGATCCCCACCCGCTGTTTCATCCCGCCCGAAAACGAGCCGATTAGATCGTCCTGGCGCCCGTCGAGATTGACCTGCTCAAGACTGGCGGCCACCCTTTCGCGCCGCAAACCCGGGTCGCGAAAGCCCTCGAGCAGGGCGCGATAATCGAGATACTGATAGGCTGACATATGCTCGTAGAGCCCGAAGTACTGCGGCAAATAGCCGATCACTCCCTGCACCGGACCGTGGCGGGTGATATTGACCCCGTCGAAGGCCACCGATCCCGAACTCGGCTCCAGCACCTGGCAGATAATCCGCATCATCGTCGTCTTACCCGCTCCATTGGGTCCCAACAGACCGAACATCCCGCGCCCGATCTCTAGATTAACCCCGTAAAGAGCCTGATACGTCGGCCGAGTTACGCCAATCAAAGGCAGCGCCGCCGCCCCGCCATATACTTTCTTCCGCAGCCACGCCATCCGACCCATCAGCGCCTCCGTGTCCACCTGACCCCGGCGCACTCGGTCGGCCAACCAGCGCGCCCCCTGATAAGCCAGCCATACCAAGAGCGAGGCCAGAGTCAGCGAAGGCAGCGCCAGGCGGCTATGCACGTAGCCGACAAAGACCAAGGGCACCGCCCATTGCGCCAGCGCGCGCACGCCCTTGCCCACCCGGCCCTCCTCCCCACCGAGCAGCACCAATTGCCCGAGCAAGTGCGCCACCGAGCCCCAGGTCATCAGCGATAGCAAATAGATCCACAACGCGTCTTCAAAGTAGGTGTGCAAAAAAGCCACCAGCCCCATCAGCGGCAGCTTCCAACTCAAACCATCTTTGATCCCCTTGCGGTCCACCGGATCGATACCCCGGGCCCGCAACCGTTCCTCGCGGCGGTCGAAGCGCCCCCACTCGCGGCGGAAGCGCCCTGGAGCGCCATAGATCTTGGTCAAAGTCTGCAAGCGGATCACGTGTACGGCTTCCGCCTCGCGCCGCGCCGTCCGCGCGCGGTGGACCCGCAAGACGACGGAGATCATCCCCAGCAACAACATCCACAAGGGCAGGGCCAACAGCGCCGTCCAGAATAGACTATCGGTTTCCAGATACAACGCGCCCAGCGCCCCCGCCGCGACCACCGTCGCCAACCCCACGCCAACCCGACCGATCCCCCTCAGCCACACCCGCACCTGATCCAATCCCATATAGGCCACCGGGACGAAAATCAAGGTCGACACCATCGACACCGCCAGGCCCCCCAGCACGGTGATGGCGAAAGGCGGCCAGACCTCGTAGTCGCCGCCGAAATCGAGCGCCAGCGGCAACACGCCCAACAGCGTCGTCGCCGAAGTCATCAGAATCGGCCGCACCCTCGAGCGCCCGGCCATAAGCACTGCCCGCTCGCGGCGAAAACCCTCCCCTTCCCTGAGCGTCCCAATCGCGTCAATAAGAATAATGCCATTATTCACGGCGATGCCGATCAGCACGATAAAGCCCAACAACGCCATCGGCCCCGCCTGCGAGGTCAACCCGGTGTCCGTCAGCATCAGCGCCCAACACGAGCCGATTGCCGCCGTCGGCAGGGTGCCGAAAATAATCAGCGGCGCGGCGAAGGACTCGAAGAGCGAGGCCAGCACCATATAGGTCAAAATCGCCGCGATCCCCATCATCCAGTAGTAGACCGTATCGGTCTCGACTTCGATAATCTCGATGGTATAGCCGCCGGGTAGCACCAGGTCCTGCACCAGCGTCCGCACCAGCTCCCGCGCCCCGTCGAGCAAGGGCTGCGAATCGAGGATCTCGTCGACGAACTGATAGGAGAGATTCACCCGGCGCGCCTGGTCGGTGCGCAGAATATTGTTGCGGCCCTCATCGGTGCGCACCTTGGCCAACTCGGCCAGCGGCACATACGCGCCGGCGCTGGTCAACACCGGAATCGCACCGACACCCGCTCGCCCCGGGCCGTCGGCCTCCGGATCCTCGGTCGGCCGCACCTCAATGGGGATCTCGCTGCCATCGGCCCTGAGAAAATCCGTCTGCGCCGCAAAGCCCTCCGGATTGGCGTCGGAGACCGCGCTCAAGATCGCATTGACGCGCAGATCCTGGTCGAAGAGAGCCATCGGCCGGGGGATCACCTGGAGCTCGGGGGCGCTGCGCTGGAGGTCGGGCCGCACGCTAGAGGCGTCGATCTCCTCCAGTTCCTCAAAGCGATAGGACAGATCGTCGGCGATCATCTGCAGCATCGAAAAGTCATAGCCCTTGATCAGCGCCGTCTCGGAGGCCGCACCGGCCAGCAAATTGAAACCGCCCGAACCGCCC
>JAYYUU010000067.1:0-5127 GCA_036343835.1 Candidatus Latescibacterota bacterium
TTGATTTACAATGATTTACGTAATTTGATACAAAAAATCATAAGTCGTTGTTTTTACGTCACTTATGGATTATAGATGGCTCAAATTGGCCGTTTTTCTCAAAAAGTGTCCGAACTATTGATTGTTAAACGCCAATGTTAAACGCCAACATTGCGGAGGGTTGCGGGCATCCCCGTGCGCGGCTCGCGGTTCCCCGTAGCCGCAGGATAGCGACGGGAATAGCCCCTCGGAGGATCACAGGATGTCGGGCGAGCGTCGAAGACCGCGCAGCAGCGAAGGGGATGCCCCAAAGCTACCCGTCCATCCGCAGCATCACCCCAAAACGCCATAGATCCTAAAACAATCCACCTCCCACATCAAACCCCAACACAAAAGTCCCCCGCCGGACACCAATCCAGCGGGGGACTTCCTATCTATTTCGCTTTGCGCGCTACGCGCTACGTCCTTCAGGCGATCACATCAACCTGCGACCCACCGCCACCAGCCGGAGGCGGCGACACCTGCTGCACCATCTCGATCAGACTCATCGCCGTCTGCACCTGCGCATCCAGCCCCTTTTTAATCGCGCTAATCGGCATCGCGCTCTGTATCCGCACCTGGCTCATCGCCATCCCCAGCTCTATCAGCGAGTTGGCCGAGCCGCTGATTCCATCCATCGTCGTTCTCCCTGGTATGATAGATCTGACGCCATATACAGAAGATCTCCCCGTTCTTATCGGTCGCAACGACCTTCCGCTTGAACGGCCCCAAAATACGCGACCGCTTGACGCCATACTCGATGGGGGATATCATTCGCTCGTCTCTCCGAATAAGATATCTCGGCATTCGATCGACGGCGGGATGAGCATCAGCCTAATATCAAGCGGTGTATTATGAAACTACACGAAGTCAAAATTGACGATGGATGGAAGGTGGAGATCGTCAAAGACGACCGGTCGATCTCCCGCCTGTGGATCGTCGACCGCCAGATGCGCATCGGTAGCTGCTCGGTCTATACCGGGGGCATCGCCGGGGTGGGCACCAATCGCGAATACCGCAACCAGGGTCTTTCGCGCCGGGTGCTGGAAGCCTCGATCGAGCTGATGCGGCGCGAGGACTACGACGCCTCCTTCCTCCTTGGCATCCGCGACTTCTACCACAAATTCGGCTTTGCCACCTGCATGCCCGAAAGACTCCTCCACTTGGATACCCGCGATGCTGAGCGAGCGGAAAATAGCCTGGCCATGCGCAATATGCGCCGGAGCGACCTCGCCCAGATCGCGCGGCTCTACAATCGCGACAACACCCAGCGCACCGCCTCGATCGTCCGCGACCGCAAGTGGGACGGTTTCCCGATGGGCTCGGATTTCGACATCGATCCCGGTGTCAAAGTGGTGCTCGACGCCCGGGAGCGCGTATGCGGCTACGTGGTCTATGACGAGGTCAACCACCACTGTCGGGCGGCCGAAATCGGCGGGCAGGGCGCGGCGGTCTTCAGCACCATCCTGCACTTTCTCGCCCAGCGCGCAGTGCAACTGCGGCGCGAGGAAATTTCGCTCAACACGCCGGTAGATCACCCCTTCGCCCGCTACTGCCGACAATTCGGCTGCCGCGACAACACCCGCTTTGACTGCAACTGCGGGGCGATGGGGCGGATTATTCATTTGCGGCCTTTTCTCGAAAAGATCCTGCCCGTGCTCCAGGCGCGCTGGGGGGCGCTGGACCGCGACCGCGCACTGGCGCTGCGGACGGATATCGGCACTTGTGTCCTGGGATGGAAGCGGGGCAAACTAACGACTGCGGCAGCAAGGGGCGCGCTGAGCGTGCGAGTCAATCAAGACGCGCTGATGCTCCTGGCGATGGGCTATCAGACGGGGGACGATTTGCAGATTCAGGGCCAACTAAAAGCCGGCAAAGCGGCACAGGCGATACTGGCGCGGCTTTTCCCGCTGCAAACGGCCCATATGTGGTGGCCGGACCGCTTCTAAATCACCGACGATGGGAGAATCTCGATGGCGAAAAAAGTGAACATCGGCATCATCGGCCTGGGCTGGCCGGGCCGGGAGCATCTCAAGGGCTACAAGCAATGCGCCGACGCAAAAGTCGTCGCCCTCTGCGATATGAATACCGAGTTGGCCGATGAGCAAGCCGCAGAGCACGACATCCCCCACGTCTACTCCGACCACAAGCAGATGTTCAAGGAAGTCGACCTCGACGCGGTGAGCGTCTGCCTGCCCAACTTCCTCCACGCCCCAATCTCCCTCGACGCGCTGAGGGCCGGCAAGCACGTGATCTGCGAAAAGCCGCCCGCCCTCGACGCCAAACAGGCGCGCAAAATGGCCGATACGGCTGTGAAAAACAAGCGGACACTGATGTACGCGCTCTGCCTGCGCTTCGGCGGGGCCAACAAGCTGGCCAAGGACTATATCGAGCAGGGCGAACTCGGTGAGGTCTACTACGGTCGCGCCGTCTACCACCGCCGCCGCGGCATTCCCATGGGCGCCGGCTCGTGGTTTGTCGACAAGAAGCGCAGCGGCGGCGGGGCGCTGATCGACATTGGGGTCCACGCGCTCGATTCGGCCTGGTGGCTGATGGGCACGCCCAAACCGGTCTCTGTCTCGGGCTCGGCCTATCAGCAATTCAAACGCGTGCTCCCCAAGGGCGCGCACTTCGATGTCGACGACTCGGCCTTCGCGCTGATCAAATTCGCCAATGGCGCGACCCTCAACCTCGAATGCAGCTGGGCGCTGAATCTGCCGGGCGGCAGCGTGCTGCAGATCGCCGGCTCCTCAGGCGGCCTCGAGCTCAACCCATTGCGGATCTACCAGGAGCGGAAGGGCGTCCAGGTCGATATCACCCCGGAGGTCCCCAACGCCGACGCCTTCGCCGGCCAGACCGGCCACTTCGTCGAGTGCATTCAAAAGCGCAAAACACCGCTGATGTCGGGCGAGCAGGGCGTGCAGCTGATGCAGATGCTCGACGCGATCTACAAATCGTCAGCGACGGGGAAAGAGGTCAAAATCCGCTAGTTATAAAAAAGTCAATCCTATCGGAACCCTAACCCGTCGTCGCGCGTTATATCCTGTGCGGGTCGATCCGGTCTCGACTCGTATCCCTCCCTGCGGCGAGAGGCGCTCCTCATTGGGGCGCGCCTCTCGCCGTTATCTTTTTGCCCCATCCCGCGTGAATTCGCCCTTTGACCAATCGCCAATATATAATAGTTAACGTATGCGCGTGCGCAGGCGCGAATAGCATAGATTTTGCATGTCTTGAATTAGATCGTATATGCTCATATATTATCATATATAACAAGCCTTAAAAGAGCCTGGTTAGCCCTCTGAGCCATTTGGTGCAGAAAAGGGGGGTTGATAGTAGAGCCGAAAACGCCTTATAGGCCATTCCCAGGCGCGACAGGGGCATATTTGCGAAATCTCGAGTAGAATCATCCTCTTTAATACATGCAGGGAGCAGGTGCTTTGGCCAAAGAATTGTCGTGTTGGGAGCAATATCCCAACTTTATGACGATCTCGCAGACACAGGATTTATTGAATGTCGGCCGCGCCACGATTTACCGTTGGATCGAGGCGGGCACCTTGCCGGGCGCAATACAGTTTGGCGAAACCTGGCGGATCAGCCGCGAAATGCTCAAGCGCTATGTCGAGGGGCATATGACGCGGGGGTGAGTTGGCGACATCATCAGTGCACGATCTGCATCAACCGCTGCGTCATGGACCCTTCCTGGGTTAATGCGTAGACCACGGTGTTGACCGCAAATTGCAATATGCGGGTCGAATCGCGATCACTGGCAAATCCCAAATACCCCCCAATTCCTGAATTTGCCCGGGGTATGGCCACCAGGCGCCCTTTGACATACAGGCCCTTCACTACATTCCAGTAGTACGGATCGTCAAAACGCGTAGCACCCTGCGCGACCCCCGCCCGCAAATCAAAATAGGCGCTGAACACCGGGTGGTCTTCGGGCAGGCGCTCGGTGTAGAAATCCCGCCCCTTGACCAGCCCGCCGTATTTCTCCAGGGCTTCGGTCCAGATCCCGTCGAAGTCGAATTCCTCCGCCATGACAAAGCCCCCCGCCAGCAGGTAGCGCGCCAGGTTTTCCATCTCGCCTTCGTTGGGCGCACCCTGGGGGATGATGATCGGCACCTCCAGCAAGCGATCATCGTCAAAGGTGAGACTGCCCGCAAAGTCGGCCTGCAAGCCGGTCCACTCGTTGAGCATATCCCGCAGGATGTCGATTTCCTGGTTGTTGAGTCCGCCGTCGACCACATTGGTCTGCGTCTCGGCCACATAACTGGCCGAGACTACGCGGGCCAATTTGATAAAGCCTTTCAGCGCCTGCTTGTCGTTGGGGTCCTGCACTACTACGGCGCGGTAACGGCCGGTGTCCATGGCGTCGACGTCCAGCATCTCCAGGCCCATATCGATTTTATTCTCGGGCGTGCGGCTGATGCCCAGATCCATTTCCAACCCCATTTGCGGTTCCAGCACCACATGGTGCGTTGGCGGGTGCATCTGCCGGACAAATTGCATCTGCGCAAGGCTGGTCGCACGGGCGATGATGGTGCGCGTGGAAAAGGCGGCGGTGGCCTGGACCTGATCCATGCGGGCTTTGGCCACGCGCACCTCGCGGCGGATCATCTGGCGTTTGAATTTGGGGATTTTGCGCAATTCCAGCGCTTTGGTCAGGCGCGGCTGGCGCTTGACGAATTTGGTGGTCAGCGGTCGGGGCACTTTCTGGGCCTGCTGCTGGAAGGGGTTGAAGATAACTAGAGTCAGATGCAGCAAGACGGCGAGCCCCAACGACAACCAGAACAGCCTGCGCAGTGGGCCGAGCAGGGCGTCCAGATCCAAGCCGGCGGTGGCGCTTGCAAAACGCGGGGGTGGGTGCATAGCCCATTCTCCGCAACCAGTGGGAAGAGTAGAGTGGTCGCGTGATAGTTAATGTGTGATCTTGTCGGAAGATTACGCTCCCTTGTTTCACCCGAGGTCTCCATGCTCAATGTTGATTTTGCTCTTCGTTCCGATCGGACGATGAAAGCTCTCACCGGTTTGAGTCGGGCCGAGTTCCAGACGTTATGCCCGTCGTTTGCCCAGGTGCTAAGCGAGCAGGTGCTGTCGCGTCGTCCCCAT
>JAYYUU010000068.1:0-5960 GCA_036343835.1 Candidatus Latescibacterota bacterium
CACGCACATAAATTCGATCGCTACGAAGCCGTGCCCGGCGATATCATGGCCAAAGTAATCGAGGCTTCGCAGAAGAATAAGGAAAAAGAAGCGGCCTGATTGGTTGGCTTATACAAGTTGGATAAGGGCGGGCGGCCAAAGGGCCGTCCGCCTTTTGTTTTTTTCATTGCGTTGGTTTTTTTATAGGGATAGATTTCAACTGGATAAAGCTGCTAATTTGCAAGGAGATAGAGCCAATGTCCGGCCACTCCAAATGGAGTACCATCAAGCGCAAAAAAGGCGCGAATGACGACAAGCGGGGTAAGGTTTTTACCAGGTTGATCCGCGAGGTTAGCGTCGCGGCCCGCGATGGAGGTGATGAAAACTCGAATCCGGCTTTGCGTGCGGCGGTGCAAAACGCCAAGACCAACAATATGCCGGGCTCAACGATTGAGCGCGCCATACGTCGCGGCACTGGCGATGAACCGGGAGTGGTCTATGCTGAAGGCCTCTTTGAAGGATATGGACCGGGGGGCGTGGCCATCATGGTAGAAACCCTGTCGGAGAATCGCAATCGCACAGTTTCCGATGTCCGCTACGTGTTCACCAAACACAATGGCAATCTCGCCGAGAGCGGGGCGGTGGCCTGGATGTTCGAACACAAGGGCGTCATTGACGTCGACAAGGCTAACGCCTCCGAAGACGATTTGCTGCTGGCGGTTATGGATGCGGGGGGCGAGGATATCCACGACGGCGACGAGGTCCACGAAGTGACGACGCAGGTCGCCGATTTGGAGTTGGTTCAACAGGCCTTGGAGGAAAATGGCATCGCCATTGCCCAGGCCTCGTTGGCCTGGGTAGCCAAGAGCGAGAATGTGCTCGAAGTACAGGGCGAAGAAGCAGCAAAGGTTATCCGTCTGCTCGAGGACCTTGAAGATCTGGACGACGTGCAGAAGGTCTTTTCCAATTTCGATCTCCAGCAAGACGAGCTCGAAAAACTCATAGCCCAAGCCTGAGCGGCCCTCGCTTTGATCGTCCTCGGAGTAGATCCCAGCAGCACGAGCGTGGGCTACGGCTTTATCGAATACAGCAATCGCCAAGCCCGGTTTATCGCCTGTGGCTGTATTCGTCCCAAAGCATGCGAATTCGAAGATCGGCTGGTCTATATCTTCGACGAGATGGCGCGGCTTATCGACGAATACGTTCCCGACGAAGGAGCCATTGAAAGCACGTTCTTTGGCAAGGACGCCACAGCGGCGGCCAAACTCAACCAGGCTCGAGGCGGCTTGCTCATCGCCATGTGCAAAGCCGGGTTGCCCATAACCGACTACACGCCGGCGACAGTCAAGAAGGCGGTGGCCGGCAATGGCCAGGCCACCAAGGAACAGGTCCAGTTTATGGTGACTCGCAGCCTGGGGCTCAAAGAAATGCCCAAACCCCTCGACGCGTCAGACGCCCTGGCCATCGCGCTCTGCCATACCCAGCGGTCCGGCCAGATTGCCTTTGCGGGTAAGGGTCAGCGCAAACCCGAAATAGAGGCTTTGCTCAGCCGCGTAGTGCGGCGTTAGGCAGTCCCTTTTATGATAACGCATCTGCGCGGCACACTCGTAGCCAAAGCGCCTACCCATGTCGTCGTCGACGTCGGCGGGGTGGGATACGGCCTGGCGATTTCTTTGGTGACTTACGATCAACTACCTCCTCTTGAGGAGAATGTGCATCTCTTTACCTACCTCTACGTGCGCGAGGACCGCATGGATCTCTTCGGCTTTGCCGACGCGGAGGAACGGGAAGTCTACGAGTTGCTGATCGGCGTCTCTGGCATCGGTCCGAACTTGGCATTGACCGTTCTTTCGGGGATGACCCTGCGCGACCTGCAGGAAACCATCCTGCAGGAGCGCGTAACCGAGCTGACGGCGATCAAGGGCATCGGCCGCAAGACGGCCGAACGCCTGGTGCTCGACCTCCGCGACAAAGTGCGTCTGACCGCGTCGGCGGAGGGTGAGGAGACCGGAGTGTCCGCCGACGCCGATGCGGCCACCAGCGAGGAGGCAGCGATGGCGTTGATGACATTGGGTTATGCAGCGCCAGCTGCTCGTCAGGCCGTGCGCAAGGCGCTCGACAAGCACGGCGGGGCCGACCTGAGCGTGCAGCAGTTGATAAAGCTGTCCCTCAAGGAGCGTTGAGCCTCCTGTAGATTTCGCCAGCGGCGACGGAGACCGCGAAAACGACGAAGATATGGATGACCGCCCAATAGATCCCGAAGCCGGTGACGAAGACCGCGAATTTGACCATGCGCAACGTCCCACCTCCCTGGCCGAGATGCTGGGTCAGGAGAAGACCAAACAGCAGCTGGGCATCGCCATCGAGGCGGCCCGGCAACGCGACGAGGCCATGGATCACATCCTGCTCCACGGTCCGCCCGGTCTGGGTAAGACGACGCTCTCGCATGTGATCGCCAAGGAGTTGGGCGTTGAAATACATCCCACTTCAGGCCCTCTACTCGAGCGTCCGACCGATCTGGTCGGCATGCTCACGTCCATGGGGCCGCGCGATGTGCTCTTCATCGACGAAATCCACCGCGTCAACCGCGTGGTCGAGGAGTATCTGTACTCGGCGATGGAGGATTTCACGATCGACATCATCATCGACCAGGGGCCGGCGGCTCGCTCGGTCAGCATACCGCTCGATCCTTTCACGCTGGTCGGGGCCACGACGCGCCAGGGGCTGTTGACCTCGCCGATGCGTGCGCGTTTTGGGCTCAACGCGCACCTCGACTACTACACCGTCGCCGAACTTGCCGAGATCGTCAAGCGAGATGCCCGCCTGCTGGGCTTCCAGGTCTCGGAGTCGGGGGCGATGGAAATCGCCCGGCGCTCGCGCGGTACGGCGCGGGTGGCCAAGCGCTGGTCACGTCGGGCGCGGGACTTCGCCCAGGTCGAAGGCGTGGGTGAAATCGATGCCGAGGTGGTGCAAAAGGCGCTCAGCATCCACAGCGTCGACGAAATGGGCCTCGACGAGTTGGATATCATGTTGCTGCGGGCGATCGTCGAGAAATTCAATGGCGGCCCGGTCGGTCTGAGCAATATAGCGGCGGTCATTGGCGAGGAAGCCGAGACCATCGAGGAAGTGGTCGAGCCCTACCTGATCAAGGAGGGCTTTCTCAAGCGCACCCCCAAGGGGCGCGTCGCCATGCCGCGGGCCTGGGAACGCCTGGGAATCGAGCCACCCCCTGAGGGGGGGGGTGGGGGCGATCAATTGGGGCTCTTATGAGCGCAAACTGGGTCGCGGCGTGATTCTGGCGTTGGATACCGCCACGCCGGTCGGCAGCGTGGCGCTCTGTGCAGCAGAGGGTCTTGTGGTCAGTCGCTACTTTGATGTCGGTTTACAGCATTCGCAGCGGCTTTTCGTCGAGATCGAGGCGGCGCTGGAGGCCGCGGGGGCGGATGTGGGCGGCTTAAGGGCGGTAGCCGTCTCAATCGGCCCGGGGTCGTTCACCGGTCTGCGCATAGGGTTGAGCGCGGCCAAGGGTCTGTGTCTGGCTGCGGACAAACCCCTGGTGGCCGTTTCGACGCTGGAGACGCTGGCCGCCCGGTTGCCCTTCGCCCGGTTGCCGGTCTGCACCGTGCTCGACGCGCGCAAACGCGAAGTCTATACCGCCCTCTATGATACGACAGCAGGCGCTCCGGTCGAGCTAGCGCCTCCCCGCGCCATCGCCCCGGCGCAGTTGGCTGAACAGCGGGCGGGGCAGCCGACGATCTACACCGGGGACGGGGCCGAGGTCTATCGCGACCTTTGGGGGTCCGAAGCCCTGCTGGCGCCTCCGTCGTGCGCCCGACCCGATGCGGGAACCATTGGCTGGTTGGCGCTGGCCAAATTGAAAGCGGGCGCGACGACCGATTTGGACTCGGTGGAACCGGAATATTTGCGCCCACCCGATGCACGGCCTTTGTCGCGCGGATGAGCGGCGATAGCCGCCTTGTCTCGCTGGGGCCTATCCATCTGCCGCGACTGATGGAGATCGAGCGGTGCTCGTTCGCAAGTCCCTGGCGCGCGGAGGATTTTCTCTACTGGTTCGAGGTTGCGGGGGCGCTGTGTTTGGGGTTTTTGCGCGCCGGCAAACTGACGGCCTATGCGTTGGGCT
This sequence comes from Candidatus Latescibacterota bacterium, assembly GCA_036343835.1. Taxonomy (GTDB): domain Bacteria; phylum Latescibacterota; class UBA2968; order UBA8231; family UBA8231. The sequence continues at coordinate 4,121 of JAYYUU010000068.1, forward strand.
ATTGCCAAGGTCGCGATTTTCACCTGACCAATCTCGCCGTAGAGCCGGCGTTCCGCCGTCGGGGTTTTGCCCGGGAGCTTTTGCACCAGATGCTGCACCAGGCGGCCGTTCGGGGGGCCGAAAAGTGCACACTGGAGGTGCGCGCCGCCAACCGGGCCGCATTGGAATTATACGCGAGGGCGGGATTTCAGTCCGTCGAGCGGCGCGTAGCCCATTATAGCGATCCCCGAGACGACGGCATTATAATGGAGCGCGGCATAGAGATTATGTGATTTATTTGTTATACTATATTTTCTAACGAATAACCGCAGAGGCCCAATATCAGCAGAAGAAGAGGGATGCGATGGCCGAAGTAATCCTGAAAAATATCCGCAAGGTGTACGACAAAGACGTGGTGGCGGTAGACAGCGCCGATATCGAGATCAAAGACAAAGAATTCGTGGTCCTCGTCGGTCCTTCGGGTTGTGGCAAGTCGACGACATTGCGGATGATCGCCGGGCTCGAGGAGATCACCGACGGCGAGATCTCGATCGATGGGGCGGTGGTCAACGACATGCCGCCCAAAGACCGCGATATCGCCATGGTCTTCCAGAATTACGCGCTCTATCCGCACATGACCGTCTACCAGAATATGGCCTTTGGGCTCAAGCTGCGGAAATACCCCAAGGACGAGATTGAAGCACGGGTCCAGGAGGCGGCCGAAATCCTCGGTATTCAGGAACTGCTCGAGCGCAAGCCCAAGGCGCTCTCGGGCGGCCAGCGCCAGCGCGTGGCGGTGGGGCGCGCCATCGTGCGCAAACCCAAGGTCTTCCTCTTCGACGAGCCGCTCTCCAACCTCGACGCCAAGCTGCGGGTGCAGATGCGCGCCGAGATCAGCAAGTTGCACACCCAACTTGAAGCGACGATGGTCTACGTCACCCACGACCAGATCGAGGCCATGACGATGGGCGACCGCATCGTGGTCATGCGCGACGGCCTGATCCAGCAGATCGACGAGCCGCTCATCCTCTACAACAAGCCCGTCAACCGGTTCGTCGCGGGCTTTATTGGCAGTCCTTCGATGAACTTTGTTCGCGGCAAACTGACCTCCAATGGCCGCGGCGCGACCTTCGACGAGGGTCAGGTGCAAATCGCCCTGTCCGCAGCCCAGGCCGACCAGTTGCGCGATCACTTCGACCGGGAAGTGACACTGGGTATCCGCCCCGAGGACATCCACGACCCCGAGACCATCGGTCGCAATATCGAGACCGTCGAAATCGAGGCCAACGTCGAAGTTGTCGAACCGATGGGCAACGAGGTCTTCCTCAACCTGACCACCGGCACGACCACCTTTGTCGCCCGCATTGACCAGCTGAACATACCGCAGGTTGACCAGACGGTACAGCTGTCCATCGAGGTGGCGAAAGCCCACTTTTTTGACCTCGACAGCGAAGAGAGTTTGTTGCAGAGATAGATTTTTTGGTTCACTACAGCGCGGGCGGCACCCCCCACGCCCGGGGAGTTTCTAGTGTCACTTAGCGATGGTCGGGATCGGGCCAGCGCTGTCGCTGCCGCCTGGCTGGAATCGGGCCGCATCCCCCATGCAATCCTGATTTGCGGGGCCGAGGGGACCGGCAAGCGGCGCTTCGCGCTCGAGTTGGCCAAGGCCGTGCTCTGCTCCGAAGACAGCTCCTGCTCCTGCGACGACTGCCTGACCTGTCGCAAAGTCGATTCGCTCCAGCACCCCGACCTCCATACTGCGATGCCCTTGCCCCCGCGTCGGGGCAAGCGGGAAGCCCCGTCCGATGTCTTGCGCGAGGCGGTGGTGGAATACGTCCTCAAAGGGGGGGCGACCCCGCCC
>JAYYUU010000069.1:0-11692 GCA_036343835.1 Candidatus Latescibacterota bacterium
CTTACGATAGGTTGTATAAATGCCGTATAAACAAATATTTATGCGACATTTGCGATGGAGCGCTTTGGCCCAAGAATAAATAGATTATGAGCAAAAGCGCCTAAGTTTTTCAACGACGAAGGACTAGTTCAACTAATCAAACTCTTTAATGAATAAAGAACTGGAAGTAGTTTGTCAAGAATGTTTTGTCAATTTTAATATGCGACGGATAGAATGCCGGTGTGCTCCTCTTTTTTTTCTGCGTCGAGTTGCAGGCGGTAAAGATAGGTGCCCGGGGGTACGAGCTGGTTGGTTTGGTCGCGACCGTCCCAGCGGTGGGTGAATTCGCCGCTGCGGGCATCGATCGACGGCAGCTCGACGACGAGTTGCCCGGCCAGGTTGTAAATCGAGAACCGCACCGGCCGGTTGGCGGTGACTTCGCGCAGCTTGTACGCGATTTCCAACGCCTCGTTGAGCCCGTCGCCATTGGGCGTAAACGGGTTGGGGGACACCTCGACGTCGACGAGGAGTCTCCAGCCGACGGGGGTGTTGACGGCGAGGGCGTCGCCCGAGAAGCGGAAGGTGGCGTTGCCGGGGCGGATCTGCTGTTTGATCTGGTCGGGGTCGTTGCTGTCGAAGACCCAGCCCGAAAACTCGGTGCCAAAGCGCAGGACGGGCACTGAGAAACTGACCTCGAGCTGTTTGAAGCTGTCGTCTTCGCCCTGGAGGCGGGGGAAGGGCACTACCAGGCGGTCGGCCTGGACGTCGGGAGGGAAGCTATCCAGGGCGAGTTCGATGCCATCGAGCTTGACCGAGGATACGGTCTGGGCTTGGGCGTGGGTGAGGATCTCGAGGCGGTCGAAGCCGGTGTCCTCTTGATCAAACTCGGGGCGGACGACGTAGGTGAACTGGGTAGGTGCAAAGGAGTCGACGGCGATGGGCCAGACCTCACCCAGGACTTCGCGGGCGGCGGGTGTGTTGCCGAACTGGAGCGTCAGCTCATTGATGCGGGGGGCGGTAGTAAAGGTGGCGAAGAGGCGGAAGGCGATCTGGATATAGCGGCTGGGACCGGGCGACAAAAGCGGCGTGCCGTCGCGCCAGTCCTCGGCGAGAAACGCATCGTCGCGCAGGCCGGCGTCGAAGTCGTAAGGGGGCGACCAGAAACTCCAGTTGTCGGAGTCGTAGACCGTGGGCAGGCGACCAGAGGGATCGATTTTCCCGTAGATATCGAGGCTAATGGGACGAATATCGCCGTTGATATTCTCGGCGAAGTAGAGGCTGGGGTCGGGGGCGTTGCCGGTGCGGGTGCGGACCTCGATGCGGGTGCCTTCGGGCACGTCGGCGTCCCAGCGGATCTTGCCCCAGTTGATCGGCTGGCCAAAGTCGAGGATCTGGGTGACGAGGACGGTTTTTTCGACAAAGCCCTCGCCGTAGACTTCGAATTCGGCGACTTCCCAGTCGCGCTGGGGGAAGGCCTGCTGGGTGATCCAGCGGATCGACTGGGTTGGGAAAGTCAGTTCGACGACGGGGTCGAAGTTTTCGCGGTTGGACTTGAGCACGGTGAGTTGAGGGTCCTCGGTGCGGACCCAGCGCAGGCCATGGAGGTTGCGGTTGACCTTGTCGCAAGGGCCGTTGGTAAAGCGCACGTCGTTGTCGCCTACGCGGATCTCGAACCAGGCGAGGAAGTTGCTGGTGAAGCTATCCTCGCCAAAGGTCTCCAGGGGGGGGATGGGCTTGGATAGTTCGTTGATCATCAGGAGGTCGTCCTCCTGGCCGAGGCGAGGGAAGAAGCGGATGCGGTTGACGGGCACGGCGGCGCGAAAATCGATGACGACAGCCTTTTTCCAGCCCTCGCCGGTGACGCCGGCGATGACCGTGCCACCGCTGAAGATGCCCTGGCCGGCAGTGAAGCGGCGGAAGTGCGCGGTGGTCACATCGCCGTCGAATTGCCGTTTGACCCCGGGGATTTGGTTTTCGACGGCGCTACAGCCATCGGTAGTCTGGGCCTCGCCGCCAATGTAGGGAAGGGGGATCTTGATCTTGGAGGAGTTGGGGTCGGTCAGGGTCAGGTTGATCGCCGGGTCGATAAAGCGCGGCCGTATGGCGTTGTCGGTAAAGTCGATCAGGGTGTCGACCGCCACGCCGTGCGGGGTGATGCCCACCGCTGCGGAGTCTACCTGCTGGCCCTCGGCGTCGAAGAGCAAGTAGACGCCGGCGCCCTCTGCTGAGAGCAGGTCCTGCCAGAGATTGCCAGCGGAACCGCCGACGTGGTATTCCCCCCGGCCATGGGCTTGTGCAACGGCTAGGAAGACGAGCAAGGCACACTGAGTGACTGGACGGTGCATGGGGCCGTTTCTCCCGTTTGGGTCCACCGTGACGTCCTAATATAAACAAGGGACGGGCGGTGTGGCAAGTTTTTGACCACGTTGCCAGGCCGCCCAATTTAAGGTTGGGCTGTGGACCGGAATGCGGTATTAATTGACAATTGCTCTTATAATCTTTTTTATTGAACAGGATTCCGCAACCCCGGCCGGAGTATTCCGGCGGTTGCATCGTGCGGAGGAATTGAGATGAGAGCGAGTCGTGCCATAGCAATGAGCCTGACCCTGGGGCTCTTTGCCCCAGGTTGGAGCCTGGCCCTCGACACCGTCGTGATCGGAGAGGACGGCGACTTGGACTGGGAGGGCGAGGGCCAGGCGGTGGTGACCACCATCGACGCCGAGCACCGCTCGCCGCTGGATCCGAACAACCTGCTGGTGGGCAATGCGCCCCGCGATCTGGTCGAATTTGCGCACGAGGACTTTCCCCGCAGCATCCTGCCCCTGCGGATGGCCGAGGGGGATAATGTCGCCGTCGGCACCATCGACCGGGGCGGCGATATCCGATCCCCCAATGTCTTCGATTTTAGCGGCACCTTCAAGCCGCTGGCTCTGAAGATGATGCTCATGGAGCTGCTCACCGACGAACCCGGCGGCGAGCTGCTGGCCTTTGCGCGCAAAAACCAGAATGCCCTGGGCATTCTGGTCCTGCTCGATCTGGGCGCCCGCTTCGGGGTGGAGCGGATCCGCATCTATCCACGCAATACGATAGTGGCCTCGCCTTCGACCCCCTTTCAGAACGACTATCTGCGCTCCTACGAGCTCTTCACCAACGATGGGCTCAATCTGACCAGCGAGAACACGCCGATCTGGGAGCCGCTGATCGCCGACAACGACAACCAGTTCGCGGTTATCGACGTGCCAATCGACCCGCCGCGCTATGTACAGCACATGCGGTTGCGGGCGACATCACCCATCGATTTCGAGATCGATGAGATCGAGATTTTCGGCAAGGGGTTCCTCTCCAAAGCCGAGTATGTCTCGGATATTTTCGACGCGGGGCAGCCGGCCGTCTGGGGCACGCTACGCTGGGTCGAAGACGTCCTGGGGGACCCGCGGTTCTCCAGCCTGCGGATCCGCACGCGCACCGGCACCGACGCCTTGCCCTTCGTCTACACCCGCCGGTTGCGGGGCAAGCAAGACGCCGAGGACATCCCCTCCTCGCTGGAAAATCCAGGGGAGGAGATGACGCTGGCCGAGTACCGGACCTTTCCCCAGGAGGAGGGTCAGACACCCGTTGCCGACGCCCAGGGCCGCGAGTGGATGGCCGGAGCGGTGACCGACGACCTGATCAACTGGAGTCCCTTCAGTACGCCCTTTCCCGCCGACGCGGCCAATGGCCCCGGCCTGCCGATCGTCTCGCCCAGCCCGCGCCGCTATATGCAATTCCAGATCATTTTCAGCAGCGACGACCTCGAGGCGGCCCGGGTACTCAAATCGCTGAGCTTCGACCTGTTGACGCCGCCTTTTGCCGCCGAGCTGGTCGGCGAGGTCTTTCCGCGCGAGGTCGAGGTTTCCAAGGATATCCCGTTTACCTTCGCCGTCCGCGCCGCTATGGGGGCGCCCGGGTTGCGGGGCTTCGACACCATCGAAATCGCCACCCCGAGCCGGATATCGAGCATTGACGAGGTGGAGATCATCGACGGCGACGGCGGAGTGGTCGCCACGCACCAGTTTGCCAGCCTCGACGAGGCCGAGGGGGCGGGCGGGTTCGCCATCATCGCCGTCGCAGACGACCGCTTCGCCGTGCGCTTCCCGATCATCGAGGTGGATGGGACCCAGGTGCGGATCCGCTTTCAGACCAACGTGCTGATCTACAGCACCAACTTCACCGCTTCGGCACAGCTCTCGACCGATCCGGGCGCGGCCCAGACTGTCGATCCGGGCAATGCGACCTTCTTGGGCGAGGGCGACGAGGACGCCTTTTCGGGGACTACGGTGCTCAGCCCCGGGGTACTCAAGGGGCAGCTCCTGGGTCAGATGGCGGTCGGTCCCAACCCCTTTACGCCCAACGGCGACGGGATCAACGACGAGGCGACTATCCAGTACAATCTACTCTCGTTAAGCACCCCGCGCCCCATCGAGATCGCCCTCTACGACCTGAGCGGCAGGCGAGTGCGGGTCCTCTTCGACGGACTCGAGGCCAACGGCCGCTATCTCGACAAGGCCTGGGATGGCCGCGACGACCAGGGCCAGGTAGTGCCGCCGGGTCTGTATATCGCCCGGATCTCGGTCGCGGGCGACTCGGGCCAGGCGGAGCAAAGCCAGGTCGTAGGCGTCGCCTACTAACGACCCAATCGTTCGAGCAGCCTTTGTGCCCGCTGGTTGTCGGGCGCTAGTTCCAGCGCTTTCTCCAGCTCCCGTCGGGCCTGGTCTACCGCGCCCGTCCCCCGATAGGCGTCGGCCAGTTTGACGCGCAAGGTCGCGTCTTGAGGACGTCGTTTTACCGCCCCTTCCAGCCAGCGCTGCGCCTCGGTAAACTGCGACCGACGCAGGAAAGCCGTCCCGAGGTTGTTCCACATCCGGGCGTCGGTGGAGTCCACTGCCAGCGCCTGGTGAAAGATTTCCAGGCCCTCTGCAAAGCGCTCCTGCATCAAATACAAAGTGCCCAGATTGTTGAGCAGGTCCAGGTGCTGGGGCAGGACTTCCAGGCCGCGGCGGTAGGTCTCGACGGCCCGGTCAAGTGCTCGGTTGCGGGTGTAGATGGCGCCCAGGCGCATGTGAGCGGCGACAAAGGTCGGGGTGATCTCGGCGGCGCGCTGGTAGGATTGGATGGCGGCCTCCCACTGGCGCAGGTGTTCGTGCAGTTCGCCTTTGCGGTAGTGGCCTGCCGTGTGGTCGGGCAGCGCGGCGAGCAGCCCGTCGTAGAAGTCCAGCGCCTGTGCGAAACGGCGCTGGCGCACGGCGTTTTCGGCCAGTTTGAAGCTCAGTTCGGGCAAGGCGCGCCGAACTTCGATATCCCGTGGCCGCAACCGGGCGGCTTCCCCAAAACTTTTTAGGGCGCGGGTGTATTCGCCGCGCCGTTGGTGGATCAGACCCTGGAGCGCGAGGTGGCGCGCTGTCCAGGCCCGTTCTAGTTGGGGATCCACACTTCCTCGCACGAAGCCCAGATTCGCGCGGCGTCTATCTGCTAAATCTTCCAGCGAGAACAGGCCCTGGGCACGGCTCAGATCCAGATACAGACCTCGGGGTGCCGAGAATTCCAGCCGGGCGTTGTCGTCGGTGTTGACCGGGGCGTTGCCTGCCAACGCGCGGATGCCCTCGTCGCCCATGACATATGAGCTGAGCAAGTCGAGAGCATTACCGGCACCGCTTTGTGCGAGGGCCTGGTGCAAGCCGGAGGCTGCAAGGCGTTTCTCGAGCCGGGCGAGGTCCAGGGGCAAGGGGTCTTCCGAGCCGACGAGCAGGTAGTCGATGCCCGGCATCAGCTCCCACATCGCCACGTGCGGGAAGGCGCTTTTAAAGGTGGCGACGATGGTTTGCACGTCCTCCTGTTGGAGGGCGTAGGCCTGGATCCAGGTGCAGGCCAGCCCGCCCGGCGCGAGGTGTTGGCGGCAGGTTTGGAAAAACTCGCGGGTGAAGAGGTCGGCCATCCCCGCGATCCACAGGTTGGAGGGCTGCGAGATGAGGACGTCATAGCTGCGGCTGGAAAGCGCCACGTGGTTGCGGCCGTCGCCGACGACCATACGCAGGCGCGGATCGGCGAGCGCATCCTGGTTCACCTGGCTGAAGAAGGCGGTGGCCTCGACGACTTCGGGCGAGAGTTCGACGCAGTCGATCGACGCGACTGGGTGGCGCTCGATTGCCCCTAGGCTGATGCCGCAGCCGAGGCCGATCAGCAGCACCTCGCGGGGATCCTCATGGAGGAGAAGGGGCAGGTGGGCCAGGAGCGAGTGCGAGCGCAAATCCTTGCCCTGCGAGGAGGCGATGACCTTGCCGTTGACCCGCATAAAGCGCTCGCCGCGCAAGTCCCAGACTGTGACGGTGGCGCTCATGCCCTCCTCCGCATAGAGCAGGCGGCGGTCCTGGCGGATGGCGCGGGCGAGGTCCTGGTCGGTGAGGCTGGCGGCGTCGCGATACTGCCCGGCATAGAGGTAGGGGGCGCTGTTGAGCAGCACCACATCCCAGGCGGGGAGGCAGAAGACGGCCAGTGGCAGCAGCAGCAGGGCGGCGGCCAAAACGCGGGGTAGCGGGCGGACGAGCAGGCCGCTGCGCCAGAGGAAGTAGAGCCCCAGGCCAATGTTGAGCGCGGTGGCGGCGAGGATGCTCGTCTGGACCCCGAGGATGGGGATCAGCAAAAATCCCCCGGCAAAGGAGCCGAGTACCGCACCGAGCGTGTTGGCGGCATAGGCGTCGCCGACGGAGCGGCCCACGCCTTCGAGGTGGCGGGTATAAAGTTTGGCTGCCGCCGGGAAGATGCCGCCAGCGGCGAAGGTCGGCAGGAGCATCAGCCCGAAGGCGATGAGGAATTCAGCCAGGTGCAAAAGTGCGAAGGATCCGGCATAGCGGTTGACCAACTCGACGACGAAGAGCGGCAACAAGCCGAAGAGCGGCTCGACCAGCAGGGCGGTAAGGCCGATACAGAGTTCGAGGACGGCCAGGGTCAACAGGAGATTTTTGCGGCGATCGATCCAGCCTGCCAGCACCATGCTGCCCAGACCGAGGCCGCAGATAAAGGCCACCAGCATCAAGGTAAAGGCGTAGACCGAGGAGCCCAAGAGCATCGAGAGGGTGCGGGTCCAGCTCACCTCGTAGACCATGGAAGCGAAGCCCGTCAGGCCCAGGGCCCAGAGCGCGGCGACTTCGCCCCGTTCTCCAGCGGGAGCTGTCGCAGCGGGAGCCGGGGCTGCGCCCGGCGTCCGGGCCAAGGCGAAGGCGGCCCCGCCGATCGCCAGATTGGTCAGGGCGGCGGTCCAGAGCGTGGTTTGCACGCCTAAGCCCGGTACCAGCAGAAAACCCGTCAGCGCCGCACCCAAAGCCGCGCCTAGCGTATTGAGCGCGTAGAGCCGCCCTAGGTCGCGGCCCATGCTTTCGAGACGCTGGGTGATGAAGCGGCTCAAAATCGGCAGGGTGGCCCCCATCAGCGTGGCCGGCAGGGCCAACAAAGAGGCCGAGACGAGGAAGCGGCCCACACCGAGTAGCACCGGCGTGTCGAGGAAGCGAGCGTAGAGCCAGCCGTAGACGGGTTCGCAGGCGGCGAAGGCGGGCGCGAGCCCTAGGCCACAGAGGCCGATGAGCACTTCCAACCAGGCGTAGGCGCGCAGGGGATGGGCGCTGCGATCGGTCGTGCGGCCGGCGAGGAAACTGCCCAGCGCCAGGCCGGCCATAAACGCGGTCAGTACCGTAGCCGAGGTCGAGACCGTGTTGCCCATGACCAGCCGGAAGAGCCGCATCCAGGTGATCTGGTAGACCAGGGCGCAGGCACCAGAAAAAAAGAACAGGCCGAAAACCGCCCATCTGCTCGTTTTGTGCATGGAAGTGTCCCTGGTGTCAGGTCTTAACCGCCAAAGATCTCCTCGATCTGCGCTTCGAATTCCCGGCGCGCCGTCTTTTGCAGGTGGTGGGCGCGCTTGTTGCGGCTATAGGTCTCGAATTGGGCATCGGCTTCGTCCTGGCGGCCGGTGCGGGCATAGAGATGGCCCAGGAAGAGATGGACCTGGAAGTCGAGCGGCGCGATCTCGATCAGCTTTTCGAAGACGGGAATGGCCTCTGGGTAGCGCTCCTGGCGGGCGTAGAGCATGCCTAAGCTCCAATGGGGATGTGCGTCAGTGGTGTCCAGTTCGAGGGCGCGGTACAAATGGGTCTCGGCCTCGTCGAGGCGCGCCGTCTTTTGCAGGCGGATGCCCTGGCGTCCCTGGTCTGCCAGGTCGATGAGGAGGTCGGCCAGGTGCAGGCGGTATTCCGGCTCTGAGGGGTGGCGCTCCACCAGCAGCCGAAACTGGTCGATGGCCTCTGCGGGTTGCTCCTGTGCCGCGTGGAGCCGGGCCAGTTGGTAGCGCACCAGGCTCGAGTCGGGGTTCAGTTCCAGGGTGCGCTGGTAGGCCTGGGCGGCGAGGCCGGGCCTTGCGGCCATCAGATGGGCGTAGGCGAGACGGCCGTGGGCGGCGGCGAGGTCGGGACGCGCGGCGGTGATCTCGGCGTAGATCGCACTCGCCTCCCGGTAGCGCCGCGCCAAGAGGCAGGTATTGCCCAGGAGGAAGCGGACTCCCTGCTCATCGGGATAGTGCTCTAAGTAGTGCTGGTAGAGGGCGATGGCCTTGTCGTAGCGCTCGGCCTCGCCGTGGATGGCGGCCAGGCTCAGGAGCACCTCCTCAAAGGCCGGATCGAATTCGAGGGCCCGGCGGTAGTGGCGTGCGGCGTTGGCGGGCATGCCCTTCTCTTCATAGGCGTAGCCCAACCAGTAGTGCTCATGCGCATCGCCCTCCGTGCGCATCGTGCCCGTGGCTGCGTTGCAGAGCAAGAGTAGGACGGGCAGGGATAGCAGGGCCGGACGGGGCAGGGTCCACAGGGCGCGGACCCCACAGGCGGCGAAGAGCAGAAGCACGGGCACGACCGGCAGGCGATAGCGCGCGGTGACGAGGAACAGGACGACAGAGACGGCGTAGCTCCTGGCGAAGAGCTGGAGCAGACGGCCCTCGGGCGCCTGCTCTGTGGGGGACCGCACAAAGGCGTAGAGCCCGATCAGAGCCAGGGGCGCGACCAGCCCGAAGGGGAAGACCAGGCCGTGTTTCCAAAGCAATAGCGAGAGCAGTTGGGAGTGGTTGCGGGCGAAATAGGGGTCGAGATTGCGGGGGATCTCGTCGCCGCGCGCGAAGAGATAGGCCTTGTAGGCCATGAGCTTCAGATAGGCCAGCGGTTCGGCGGCGGCGAAGTCCCACGAGCGGGCGAGGAAGTAGCGCGATTTGGCCGATGGCTTTTCGATCCCGGCCTCGCGCTCGGGCATTTCGACCAGTTCGGCCCAGGCCCGACCCGGGCGGATCGAGGTGGTGGCCTGGTAGTCGGCGTTGTTGCCGATGTAGAAGTTGATGCCGGCGTTGTGCGAGATCAGCACGAAGTCATCGCCGACGAGTACGTTGCGCAAGGTGACGGGGGCGACCAACAAGGCGCAACCCACGAGGAGCAGTGCCGGGGATTTGAGGCTGAGACCTGGGCCCAGGCCTTCGCGTCGATCTCGCCAGTAGAGCCAGCCCAGAAGCACGGGCAGGAAGAGCAGGATATTGGCCACGGTCAGGGCCGCCAGGCCCGTCAGCGCCCCAGCCAGCAGATAGCGCCACCAGCTGCTGCCCGTGCAGAGCAGATAGAGCAGCAGCAGATCTAAGAAGACGGCCGGAAGCGCGGGTAGCAACTCGCCGCCGAAGTAGATCAAAGGGCCGTAGAGGGCGGCGGCCAAACCGGCTCCGAGGCCAATACCTGTGCCGAAGACCCGGCGGCCCAAGAGGTAGACCAGGACGCAGGTCAAGGTGCCCATCAGCGCTTGCAGGAGGCGGGGCAGGTAATAGTCCTCGCCGCAGAGGGCGAAGAGGGTCGCCAGGGCATAAGGGTAGAGCGGGGGTTGCCAGAAGGGGGCTGTGCGCCCCGCCCAGGAGGTGCTGCTCAGGTAGCGGGCCTCCTCTACGTAGGTGCGGGCATCAACAACGGGCGCGGTGAAGAGGGGGGTGTCGGATATTTCGTGGAGATAGCCAAGGCGCGCGAGGAAGGCCAACAAAAAAACGGCGATTCCCCCCCACAGCGCCCGGCGTCCAACCATGCGTTCTATGCACCTACTCCAGACCGGCGTAGATCGAGATAAAGCTCTGGGTGATGGTCACGGAGTCCTCGCCCTTGGGGTTGCGGCGGTCGATCTTCATGCCCGCATGGGTCGTAATTTTGTAGCCCAGATAGTCGGAGAGGTTGGAAAACTGCAGGGCCCAGACCTGGCCGCTGAAGTCGTTGGAGTCGCGCGCGATATCGTTGAAGAAGGTCAGTTCCACGCCCCCCTGCAGGGTCGTGTGGGTAAGCAAGGGGAAACCGAAGATAAGACCGCCGATCTCGGCGAGTTCGGTGCGCTTGTCGGCCGAGGTCAGATCCAGGCTCTGGCGGCGGTACTCGCTCTTCCAGCGCGGCTCGAGCCATAGGCGCCCGAAGTCGAAGCGGTAGCTGATCTTGTTGATCAGACCGAAGAAGAAGTCCCGCTTGCGCAGGGCCAGAAGGGCGCGCTCGTTTTTGTCGAGGCGCTGGTGGTAGAGGTCGTATTTGAGGTAGTTGGTGGTCAACAGGCCGCGCAGCTTGTAGTCGTGGCCGATCCACAGGCTGTTGATCCAGGTGTCGCGGGCGATGAGCGGATCTTCGAGTTTGGTGGACTCGCCGGTGCGGATATTGGCGTTGGGCAGCCATTGTAGCAGATCGTCGGGGATGTCGTCCTCGACCGATTTGATCATCTCGAAGACGCGGAAGCGGCCCCAGGCGGGCGTGTTGCGGTCGACGGTGAACAAGGCGTAGTTGGCGTGATTCTTCTGGTTGGAGGAGATCAAATCCTCCCGCAGCACGCCGACCATAAGCCGGATCTCGGGGATAAGGTGGCTACCGCCGTAGACGTTGTAGCCCCGGTGGTCCTTCTTGTAGGGATAGTCGGGCAACTCGTCGTTTTCAAAGCGGTCGACCCAGATATTGTTGTTGAGGTCGATGCCGAAGAGAAACTCGGGCCGGTCGACGCCGTGGCGCAGAAAGGGCTCTTCGTAGTCGGGGATCAGGTTGCTCAAGTAGCGGTTGTCATTCTGGTTGAAATCGGAGATGAAGTCGTTGTTCTCGTCCCAGCCGGGGAAGACCGTCGGGTCTCCGGCCTGCCAGTCCTTGCGCACGGTGTCGGGGAACTGGTCCTGGTCGTCGTTGTCCTCGACCAGCTCGACTACGTGGATGCGTTCGTCCTCGTAGTCGATAAAGCCGTCGCCCTGGGCGGTGAAGGTGCGGGTGGAGTAGCGCGGGTCCATGCTGTAGGCCTCGCCGAAGAAGAAGAAGGGGAATTCGACCCGCGAAAGGTTGACCATCCAGGCGTCGGCCGCGCGGTCGCCGCGGACACCCGAGAAGGTGGTATGGGTCTCGGAGACCACGTTGGGGTACTTGGTGTAGTTGTAGCTGAGGTCGAACTCGCCGTATAAGTCGAAGCCGGCCACGTTCTGCAGCTCGAGGGTCCCGCCCCAGATCTGGGTCGAGGTCGGCAGCCCGTAGTCGAAGCCGACGATCTGCAGGTTGGTGTTGTCCTGGACATTGCCCTCGGCCTGGGCGACCAGCAAAAGCACCGATTCGCCGCTGGCGTTGAGCTGGTTGTCGGAGGTGACCCAGACCTGATAGTCGTTGCC
>JAYYUU010000070.1:0-8776 GCA_036343835.1 Candidatus Latescibacterota bacterium
TGCCGTAGCGGGCGTGGAGTTCATCCCAGGCGCTGTCTTCGCGCTCCAGAATGCCCTGTATGAGGTCTCGGTCTAGTCGCATAAAAGCTTCTTCTACCCTCTCTGACACCCCCACTCCAGCCCAGGTTCAATCGATTTTAATATGGTCCTGCCGGCCCCTTCTTGACATGGTACACCTGTCCACCTATCCTACCCTAAAGCGTATAAACAGTTCAATTTTCTGAGTTTTACGGGCCTTAAAGCCCCTACATCATTATGTATTTGGGATACCTGCGCAGGATCTCGTGCGGGCTCTGGGCCTTCTTCCTGGCCCTGACCGGGGCCCGAGCCGAAACCACCCTCAGTTTATCGCATTGCCTCGATGCGGCGATGGGGCACAATCGCGAGTTGATCCAGGCCCGCGAAACCATCCGTCAGGTCGAAGGCTCTCGGATCGTGGTTCGTTCGCGTTTTATGCCCCACCTCGACCTGACCGCGACCTACGACGCCCGCCGCACCAGCCTCTCCGACGGCAAGACCGACGACCAGCTTGGCTCGGCACTGCGTTTTTCGCAACGCCTCTTTGAGTTCGGCCCCGACTTCGCCGCCGAGGTAGAGACCCGCGATGCCTTGCGCCAGGCCGTCTACGCCTATGAGGACCAAGTCTATCAGGTGCTATCCCGGGTCTGGGAGCTTTTCCATCTGATCCTGCTCCAGGATCGCCAAATCGCCATTCGCCGCGAATCGCGCGACAACTTCCAGGCCGCCTACGAGCGCCAACAAGCCCGCTTCGACCGCCAACTGGCCACCGAAAGCGATGTACTCAACGCCCAGCTCAGCGTGCTCGACGAAGAATTGGCGATCAACAATCTCGAACGCGCCCAATTCAACAACAAGATGGATCTGCTGCGCTTAATCGGCCAGCCCATCGGTACCGATATCCGCTTGACGGGCGGCGAGGTCGAATTCGCCATCGACCAGGACCGCGCCGTCGAATGGGCGCTGGAAAATAGCGTCGCCGTCGCTTTGGCGTCTGAACGGCTCAAAGAGCAGGGCCGCAAAGTGCGCGAAATCGCCTGGGAATACAGCCCGGATATCAACTTCGACGCCGGCGTCCAGGACGGCCAGCGCAACGCCCGGGTCGAGTTGGGCAAGGAGGGCCAGACCTGGGGTATGGACGTCTCCTCGGAACTGGCCCTGCGCGCGACGCAACCCCCCGAGTTCGTCAACGAGACCCGCTGGTCGGCGCTGGTCGAAGCGCGGATTCCCATCTTTGAGGGCGCGTCGCGGATCGGCCGCGAGACCAGCGCCAAGGCGCGCCTGCGCCAGCTCGAAATTGGGCTGCGCGACCTCCACGCCGAGACCGAGCTCAACGTGCGCCAGGCCTACCAGCAAGTGCTCGAAGCCGAGGGCAGCCAGCGCATCCAGACCGAGCGCGTCAAGATCGCCCGCCGCCGCCTCGAAATCAACCAGATCCTCAAGGACAAGGGGCAGGTCGACGAAAACCTGCTCGAAACATTCCGCAACCAATTTTTCGACACCCAGGCTCGGCTCTTCCAAAACCAGGAGAACTTTATCCGCCGCATCGCCCAGCTTCGGCGCCAGATGGGCTATTTCGAATGAGTCGTCTCGCCTTGCTTTGCCTGTTGCTCAGTACTCTGCTCGCAGCCCAAACCCTGACCAGAGAGCAACAACTCAGCAAGCTCCGCCTCCGGGAAAGCCTGCTCCAGCTCGCCGAGCGCCGCGCCAGCCTGCAGAGCCACCGCGACGAACTCACCGCCACCAAGGAGCTCTTCGACCAGGGCTTTGTCGCCCTGCAGAGATACAAACAGACGCTCAATCGCTTTGAGCAGGCGCGCCTCAATTTCGAGGAGGCCGAAATAAAGCTCGAAAAAGTCAAGCTCGACCTGCTCAAAACCGCCACCCATATCGTCGTCGACCAGGCCCGCAAATACAAGACCGAAGACGGCAAGAGCATGGTCGACCTCACCCTGGGCAACGATTCGGATATCCGCGACGCCCTCTTAGTCGACGAGTCGCTATCGGAAGAAGAGCTGCGCATCCTGCTCAAGATCGAGAATATCTATATCTCGCTGCGCAATGGCCCCATCGTCGGCGAACCCTACGAGGTGCGCATTCCCTCCCTCGCCGTCGGCGAGCGCCACAGCCTGACCTTTCGCCTGCTCTCAGATGTCGAAGCCGTCTACATCGACCTCACCTACCTAGATCTCCATGAGAGCAAACCGGTGATCCTCAAAAAGGGCAGCCTGCAGGATTTACCCAGCATCAACTCGTCGCAGTTTTCACAGGAGGGCGAGCTCAACGAAAACGTCTCCTTCGGCCTGACGCTACAGCGCCTCTCCGACGACGAGCGCAATTTCGCCCTCGCCGCCGTCGGCCTGCCCCAGCGCATCGACTACGCCTTCGACAACGACGGCGCCAAGGTCAACCAGGTCAAATTCGACGAGAGCACCTCCAAGGTCCAGCTGCGGCTGCAATTGGAAATTCCCGAAAAACTCGACGAGCGCTTTATCGGCCGCACCCGCTCCTTCTTCGCCCTGGTCACCCAGCCCAGCGAATACGCCCAGATCAACGCCCTGCGCGCCAAATACGGCGACGAGCCCATCCCCGAAAAGGAGATCAAGACCCTCAAGAGCAACTACGTCAAGCTCGAGCTGATCCCCAAGGGCATCGGCAAACTCGAGGTCATAGTCTCCAATCGCTACCAGGAGATCAAACTCGACGAGGAGCTGGAGATCCGCGTCGAGTTCCTCAACCGCGGCACCGTTGCCGTCCAGAACATCAAAGCCGCCCTCGACCTGCCCTACGAATGGGAGGAGGAGATCAACCCGGCGCTGATCAAGATCCTCGACCCCGGCGAGCGAGCCCCGGTCAATATCATCGCCCGCCCGCCCGTCGACATCGCCGTCGGCAACTACGAACTCGGCATCGAGGCCCAGGGCCAGGTCGGCACCGAAAATGTCGAATCGCTCGAAAAGAATATCAGCGTCCGCGTCGGCGCCCGCTCCAATATCGCCGGCAACACCATCCTCATCGGCATCCTGGTGCTGCTGGTCTGTGGCATCGGCCTGGCCAGCGTCAAAATCAGCCGCCGTTAAAGGGACGCCCGATGCCACTCTACCCGCTCATCGCCATCATCGCACTATGCGGCAATATCTTCGCCCAAGACAAGGACCTGCGCACCAAGGAACAACGGCTCTACGAGATCCAGCTGCGCGAAGCCCAGTGGCAGGTCGACAACGCCAAGCTCGACATGGAGACCAAGCTCAGCGACTACGAGGGAAACAAGGATCTCTTCGAGCAACACATCCGCACCCTCGACGATCTCAACTCCTACCAGCGCGCCTACCAGAAGGCCAAGCTCTACTACGACCAAGCGGTCATCGCCCTCGAAGAAACCCGACTGTCCTTTTTGCGTCAGGCCACCCATATCGCCATCCGCGCAGCCAAGAAGTACCGCACTCCCGAGGGCTATCGCAAAATCGAGATCACCATCGAAAACGCCTCCAATCTCGACCAGGCGATATCGCTCAATCCCGGCAAGACGGCGGCAGTGGTACAGGCCCTGCTCGAGATTCAGAATGTCCAGGTGACCATCGAGCGTTCGAGCGACCGCCTGATCGTCGGCGACCCCTACGAGCAATTGATCCCCTCGCTCAAACTCGACGAGCAGGTCGTGCTCACTTTCCGCCTGCTCTCCGACCTTGACGATGTGATCGTAACGCTGACCACCCAGCGCGACGAGCGCGATTCCTTCCCCATCGTGTTGCGCAAAGAATCGCTACAGGATATCCCGACCATCAACTCGGTACAGTTCTCGCAAGAGGGCGACCTCAACAGCCGGGTCCGCTACGACCTGATCTTAGAACGACTCGCCGAAAACGAGAAGACCTTCCGCCTGGCAGTGGTCAACCTACCGCGCGAAATCGACTTCGCTTTCCTGGACCAAGCCACCAGCGCCAGCCTCACCCAGCTCAAATTCAGCGAAGAGGTCACCCGCCAGCAGCTCGAGCTCGAATTGCAGATCCCCGAAAAGCTCAGCCGCCGCTTCGTCGACCAGACCATGGAGTTCTACGTCTTTATCACCGACCAGGAGGGTTTCGGGCAGATCAGCCAGCTCAACCGCAAATACGGCAACAAACCAATGCAGTTGGAGGACATCAACACCATCAAAGGCAACAAGGAGCGCTTCGAGCTAGTGCCGCGGGGCAAGGGCGCCCTCGAGACCATCATCGCCAACCGCTACCAGGAGATCAAGGTCGACGAGGAGGTCACTATCCGCGTCGATCTCCTCAACACCGGCACCCTCGAAGTCGAGGAGGCACATTTGGCGATTCTCCCGCCCCTGGGCTGGACCGCCTCGACCAATCCCGACACCATCGACCGCATTCTCCCCGGCGAGAAAGAGCCCATCACCGTCACGCTCCACCCCCCCGAGGGGCTGGGCGTCAGCGAGTACGACGTCCGCATCGAAGCCGCCGGTTTTGTCGGCAATGAAAAAGTCGAAGCCCAGGAAAAAGACATCACCATCCGCGTCGAAGCCCGCGCCAACATCATCCGCAACGCGCTGATTATTGGCGGGGTTATCGCCCTGGTAGTCGGGGTGGCCATCACCAGTATTCGGGTCAGCCGCAGGTAGCGCCGGGCCGCTTTCTGCCGTATATTCTCCCATATGATCCGCCCGGCCCGTATATCTGGCCGGGTTTCTTCATCCCTCCTTTTTGCGAGAGCGCGCCCATGAATTACGATATCGGCGACTTGCTCAACGGTTGGGAATTCAACCCCGACGAGTTCCTGGCCCGGCGCATCCGTACCGGCAAAGGCGACGAAAAACTCCAGATTCGCATCGATATGGGGCTCTTGCAACTCGAGTTACAAGACCGCCCCGACGGCCAGAAACCACACGGCTGCTCCTCACTGCTCGAGTACTACCAAAATCTCATTGAAGACCGCGACGAGTCCGGGGACTTCGTCCTCGACGAAGATGAGTGCGAGGACCTTTTCCAGGAGGCCTGGCAGTTCTACCACCGCTATTTGAGCCTGTTCTACCTCGAGGATTACGAGGGGGTTGTCACCGACACCGAACACACCCTGCAAGTTTTCGAGCTGGTAGATCAATGTGCGCCCAACGACGAGATCCGCTGGTATTTCGAGCAGTACTATCCGCACGCGATTATGATGCAAACCCGGGCCCGCGCAATGATCGTCTTGGACGGCGACGACTACCAGGCGGCGATGCGCGCGGTGGAGGAGGGCATCGCCCATATCGAGAACTTTGTCGAGGAATGGGAATCCGAGCTGGAGGAGGATCTACCCGAGATCTCCTTCCTGCGCGAGTGGTACGAAGAGTTGGAGCAAGAGCGCCCGCTCTCGCAGCGCGAGCAACTCGAGCACGATTTGCAGGTCGCCGTCGAGTCTGAGAATTTCGAGGAGGCCGCCCGGATCCGCGACAAAATCCAGACCCTGTGGCCCGGCCCGCAACGCCTCTTCCGCCCCAAGCGCTAAATGCGAACGGCGCCCCGCTCTTGGGACGCCGTTCGCATTTATTCCCGTAGCAAGCCCCTATAAGCCCAGCACATCTCCCATCGAATAGAGCCCCGGCTCCGCTCCGGCCGCAAAGCGCACAGCGCGCAACGCCCCCAGCGCAAATGAGTCGCGGCTGGTGGCGTGGTGTTTGAGCTCGATATACTCACCCGGCGCAGCGTAGAGCACCCGGTGCTCACCGGCCAGATCGCCGGCGCGAATCGCGTGAATGCCGATCTCCTGGCGAGTCCGCTCGCCGACGACGCCCTGGCGCCCGTGCACCACCACCTCGCGCAGATTCCGCGCTAGCCCCGCCGCAGCCCGCTCAGCTAAAGTCAGCGCCGAGCCCGAAGGTGCGTCGACCTTGTGGCGGTGGTGTGCCTCGACGACTTCGACATCGTAGTCGTCGCCCAAAATTCTCGCGGTTTCTTCGACCAGCTTGAAGAGCACGTTCATCGCGGTGCTGAAATTCGAGGCAAAGACGCAGGTGATATTTGCTACGGTACGTTTAAACTCATCCAGTTGCTCCGGCGTAAAACCCGTGGTCCCCACCACCATCGCCGTGCCGCGCTCGGCGCAGAGCGCCGCGTCTTCGAGCGTGGCCTCCGGGGTTGTAAAATTGACGACGACCCGGTCCGGTTCGAGGATACCGGACAGCGTATCTCTTATTTCTATATTGAGACGCTGGGTGCCGATGATTTCGCCGATATCGCGCCCTACCACCTCGTGGGCGGGGTGTTCCTTGCCGCCGACGAGGTCCAGATCGTCGGCCGCCAGACTCAAATGAGCCAGCCGCTGGCCCATTCGCCCGGCAATGCCGCAGACTACGATTTTAGTCATCGTTGAGCCTCAGTAAGATTGATAGATCAGATCTTCGACCAGCGCGTCATCGTTGAGCCGCGCCTCGACATCGACGCCGAAAAAATCGGCAATCGGCGCAAAGGCCGTCGGATCATTGGCGTACACCTGCCGCGCCGCCGCCAGTGCCACCTGCACTCCCCCGCGCGTCAACTTGCCCAAAGGACGCCGGCTGGGACCCGAGGGCATGCCGAGGATATTCATCAGCGTCTTGACCGGCACCGGGTTGCGCGCCTTGCACTCGACGGGGCCGTGCGGGCTCTGCTCGGTGGTGGCGACGCCGACGATGCCAAAGAGCGGACCGAGCTTACCCGCCAGCTCGTCGGCCTCGGCCTCCTGGCCTGAATTGAGCAGCTCGGTGAGCCGCTGAATCGGCCCGGGGATGATATTCGACATCACGGAGATGACCCCGGCGGCCTTGATCTCCGGGCTCTTCATCATCGCCACGGTCTTGTCGTCGTCGCCGGAGAAAATAGTGAAGTGGTCGCCGCAGAGCCGGCGGGTCTTGGCCATATTCTCCAAATCGCCGGTCGCCTCCTTGACCTGGGCGACATTGGGATATTGCGCGGCCAGAATCGCCAAGTCTTCCACCTGCATCATGCAGCCGGTGCGCCCGGGACTGATATAGGGAATGACCTGCACTTCGGGAAACTCCCTGGCCACCGGCTCGACATATTCGCGGCGGATCTCCAACGAACTCGGACCATTGTAGTAGGGGTCGACCAATAGCACTGCGTCGGCGCCGACATGGGCGGCGTGTTCGCTGCCAGCCAGGGTCTCCTTGGTGGAGTTGCTGCCGGTGCCGGCGATCGACAGCGTCCGGCCCTTGGCCAGTTTGACAGTGCGGTCGATCACTTCGTTGTGCTCTTCCCACAACAAGGTCGGACTCTCGCCAGTGGTCCCCACCGCGAGCACCGCCTGGATATTGTTGGCGATCTGAAACTCGACCAACTGCTCTAGGCCCTCGTAGTCGATGCTGCCGTCGGCGCGCATGGGAGTCACCAGCGCCGTGCTACAGCCTTTGAACATGATTAATCACCTTGCCGGTATGGAGGACTTGCCAAAAAAGGCTCGATTTGCGACTCTTTTTCTGCCATTGTGCACTACGCGCAACATTATAAAACGCCCCCGTGTCTTTGTCAATCTTCGCCCTTATTCAGGAGCTACCATGACCACTGAAATCAGCATGCGCTACGGCTGCAACCCCCATCAGGCGGAGGCCCGCAGCTATCTGGCCGACGGCCGCGACCTACCCATTACACCCCTCAACGCCTCGCCCAGCTATATCAACTTGATGGACGCCCTCAACGCCTGGCAACTGGTCCGCGAATTAAAGGGAGCACTCGGCCTGCCCGCCGCGACTTCATTCAAACACGTCTCCCCCGCCGGCGCCGCCGTCGCCGTGCCATTAGACGAGGCGCTGAGTGAGTCCTACTTCGCCGCGGGGCGCGAGTTGAGCCCACTGGCCATAGCCTATGCCCGAGCCCGCGGCGCCGACCGCCTGGCTTCCTTTGGCGACTGGATCGCGCTGAGCGAGGTGGTCGACGTAGCCACGGCGAATCTCATCCGCATCGAAGTCTCCGACGGCATTATCGCCCCTGGTTACGAGCCGGAAGCGCTGGAGATATTAAAAAAGAAAAAAGGCGGCGACTATCGCATTTTACAGATCGACCCCGACTACGAGCCTCCCGCCGTTGAAACACGCCAGATCTTCGGCATCGAATTGGAGCAGGGCCGCAACGACTTCACCCCCGACGACGCCTTCTTCCAAAATATCGTCACCACTCGCAACGATCTACCCGAAGCGGCCCGTCGCGATCTAACCGTGGCGACCATCGCCCTCAAATACACCCAGTCTAACTCGGTGTGCATGGCCTTAGACGGTCAGATCATCGGCGCCGGTGCCGGCCAGCAGTCGCGCGTCCACTGCGTGCGCTTGGCCTGCTCGAAAGCCGACAACTGGTATCTGCGGCTGCACCCTGAAGTATTGGGGATGAAATTCGCCAAGGGGCTCAAGCGGCCCGAAAAGATCAACGCCATCGACATCTATCTGCAAGACGACGCCACCCCGGCGGAGTTGCAAGCCTGGGAAACCAACTTCCGCGAGGTGCCGGAGCGGCTCAGCACCGAAAAAAAACGCGCGTGGCTGGACAATCTCAAAGACGTGGCGCTGAGTTCAGACGCCTTCTTCCCCTTCCGCGACAAGATCGACCGAGCGCCGCGTTCGGGCGTGAAGTATCTGGTGCAGGCGGGTGGGTCGACGCGGGACGATCTGGTGACTGAGGCGGCAGATGAATACGGGATGTTGATGATCAATTCGGGAGTGCGGCTCTTTCACCACTGATTTGGATATGGGCCACCGCAAGGAGGTTTCCCTGTGAATCTGCACATCACA
>JAYYUU010000071.1:0-12345 GCA_036343835.1 Candidatus Latescibacterota bacterium
CAGGCGGTGTGGAGCAAGAGAATGAAAAAAATGGCGCAGAGCAGGCCGGGAGTCAGGGCGCGGCTTTTAGCGGACAAATGGGGCGTTATTCGTCGTCGTCTCTGCCCTCGAGTTCGTCGAGGGAGAATTCCGTACGGTCAGGCCCTTGTCTTTAATTTGCACCTGCATCCGTCTTGATGTCCACGCGGAGCCGGTCGATGCTATGGGTCAGACTCTGCTGCTGGTTGGTGAGGTCTTTGGCCTGAATTTCGAGGCGGGATCCCTCCTCGCGGGCGTCGCGCAGCGACATGTTCTTTATAGAGATCTGCTGTTTCATGTGCAGTAATTTGCTCGAGCACAAATACTGGGTGATAAGGGCGATGCAGATCACCATGGCGATCCACCAATACATGGCGTTCCCAATTTCGGGCGGTTGGCGATGGGCGACCGCGAGTCCTATGATAAGTTGGAACTCGCGCCTAGGGCTTTTATCACCCCTATAGTGGTTAATATAAGACCAATATAATGAAATTTTGGAGGGAAAGTCAACGGCATCGGGCGGTAGGACGCGTCCCCCGACGAGGAGCAGATGGACCATTGCTTGATGGCGGTCTCGGGGTTGGCTAAGATTGTAGTAGGCGAGAAGGGCGTATAAAAATGTCGAGCAAATGTCGAGAAAGCACAGGTGATTGCATTGGCTGAAGGCGCGCTGTGGCCGGCGTTGACGCGGGCGGATAAGATTTTTGCGCTCGTCGTGGCTCTCGGTGCGGTGGGATTGGTCTTCCACGGGCGCTATGCCGCCGAAGCCGGTAGTGCGCTGGTGATCGAGGCGATGGGCGCAAAGCCCGTGACCTATGCTCTGTCGAGCTATGGACGCTTGCGATTGGCTGGCCCCTTGGGGGAGACCGAAATCGAGATCGGGCCCAAGGGTGTGCGCGTCGTCGCGGCGCCCTGCACCCACAAGATCTGTATGCGGCGGGGTTGGATCAACAGACGGGGCGATCTCGCCGTCTGCGTACCCAATGGCCTGGTGTTGCGAATCGCCGGGGCGGCACCGGTAGACGCGGTGGTGCATTGAAGCTCAGGCGTCCGGGCGATGTGGCCCGCCTGGGGCTTATGGCCAGCGCGGCAATCGTCCTCTTCGTCTTCGAGTCATTGGCGCCGAAGCCCCTGCCCTGGATGAAACTGGGGCTGGGCAATTTACCGGTATTGGTCTCGCTATTGAGCTTTGGCAGCGGCCCGGCCCTGGCGGTAAGTGCGGTCAAGCTGGTGGTCGGTGGTCTGCTCAGCGGGGGATTGGCCGGTCCGGCCTTTGTCATTGGCGGTGGGGCTGGTCTGGCGAGTTGGCTGGTTATGGTCGCGGTGCGGCGCGTTGCGGGGCCGTTGTTCAGCGTCGTGGGATTGAGTATCTGGGGCGCGCTGGCGCACCAACTTTGCCAGTTGGGTCTGGCCTATGTCTATATCGGCCAGATCAGTCTCTTTGCGTTGGTGCCGCTCTCGCTGATCAGTGCTTTGTGGAGTGGCGGATTGATCGGCCTTTTGGCCTGGTGGACCCTGGCCCAATTGGATAAAATCGGCTGGATAGATCGGCGCTGAAGGCCTTGTTGCGTCATTTAAAATCTACTTAATTAAAATGGAGTTATGCCGATTCATCCTTTGCTTTATAGCTCACCATAAATGGATTTAGAAAAAGCGCCACCAGCCAATAGTTCCCCGGCAACCCGGCCGCATGTCGAGTCGGCTTGCAGCTTTAGAGCCGTGGCGACGGGGACCCTGGCGTCGCTGTGCATCGCGCTGGGAGCCCCCTATGGCAATATAGTCATTCGCGGCTCCTATATGTCGATTGATTTCAGCACCGGCGGGGCGCTATTTCTGTTCTTCGCGCTGACGGGTTTTTTCAACGTCCTGCTGGCTCGCCTGGCCGCTCCCCTGGCCCTGGACCGGCGCGAACTCATCGTCGTCTATATCATGATGATCGCAGCCTCGGCGATCCCCACCATGGGGCTGAGCGAGTACTTGCTGACGATTATCACTGGGGTGCAGTATTTCGCCACGCCGGAGAACGAGTGGGCGGAGCATATTTTGCCGCATCTTCCCGGGTGGATGGTGCCGCAAAGCCCCGAGGCGATCAAGTGGTTTTTCGAGGGGGCGCCGCGCGCCGTCGGCGTGCCCTGGGAGGTTTGGATTGGGCCGCTGTGTTATTGGGCGGTGTTGATCCTCGCCCTCTATCTGGTTATGATTTCCTCGATGGTGATCCTGCGCCGCCAGTGGATGGAGCGGGAGCGGCTGATCTACCCCCTGGTTCAGGTGCCGCTGGCCATGACCGAGAGTAAAGACCAGGGACAGGCACGGGGTCCTTTTTTTAAGAATTCGATTATGTGGGTTGGTTTCGCCCTGCCCGTCGTCGTCAGCACGTTCAACGCCCTGCACGCCTATCTCAATTATATCCCTGCGATACAACTCGTCTCCTCCGTGCCGATTTTTCGCAACACCGTGGGGCTGATCTTTCGCCTCAGTTTTCCCATGGTGGGTTTTAGCTATCTGATCAATCTGGACATCGCCTTTAGCCTGTGGTTTTTCAACACCGTGGCCAAGGTGATCCGGGGTGCACAAGGCGTGTTGGGCATTGCCAGCAGCGAGAAGCTGGGCATCTACGGGGCGCAGGGCACGCCGATTCTCGCCCATCAGGGACAGGGGGCGATGATCGCGCTGGTGCTCTTCGGCCTGTGGATTGGCCGCGAGCACCTGCGCGACGTATTGCGCAAGGCCTTTCGCGGCGACGCGGACGTCGACGACAGCGGCGAGATGCTCTCCTATCGGGCCGCGGTTTTTGTCTGGATCGGCGGGGTGGTGGTGATGACCATCTGGATGTGGCAGTCCGGCTTGCCGCTGTGGGTTGCCTTTTTGACCTTGTTGATGGCTATTCTTATCTTCGTCGGTCTGACCCGGGTGGTGGTCGAGGGGGGCGTGGCGGCGGCGGTCGGGCCGATGATCGCCGCACCGGTCATGGTCTCGGCCATTGGGTCGACGGCCATCGGGCCGGCGGGGATGGTGGGCCTGGCCTATACCTATGTATGGGCGGCGGATATCCGCACCTTCGTCATGGCTTCCTGCGCCCACGGTCTCAAGTTGGGTGAGGAAATTGGCCCGCGTTTGCGCCCGCTGTTCTGGTGTATGCTATGGGCTATCGTCATCAGTCTGGTGGGTTCGGTGGTGATGATTTTGCACCTGGCCTATGAGTATGGGGGCATCAACCTCAACGGCTGGTTTTTTGGTGGTGGAACTCGCGCCCCTTTTGATTATATTACTACCAAGCTAAACGCGCCGACCGCGCCGAATATAAGTGGTTGGATCCATACTTTCGCCGGCGGTAGCATTATGGCTCTGCTGGTATTGGCGCGGCATACGCTGCTGTGGTGGCCCTTGCACCCCATTGGCTATCCGATCGGCGCGGTGTGGCTGATGGACCAGTTGTGGTTTAGTATTTTTTTGGCCTGGCTCCTCAAGTTAGCGGTGATGAAATACGGTGGCCCGGGGCTCTTTCGCCGGGCGCGGCCCTTTTTTTTCGGCCTGATTCTGGGCCAGTTCTCCATCGCGGGGATCTGGTTGATCATCGACTTTTTTACGGGCATGACCGACAATGTGGTATTCTGGATCTGAGAAAGGCGCTCATATGCCTAGCAGCTATTTCACCAGTTGTTTTGCGACCAAAGCGCGAGCGAGCATGGGCGTGGACAAGGCGGTCGCAGGAGGCCTAGACCCAAGTGTATAGGCCGACTAAGGCGAACGCGGTCCACGCCCAACGCGGCCGCGTAACGCCCAAATGGACTGGTGAAATGGCTGCTAGGTTGGCGATGTGGATCGCGCTGGGCTGTGCCCTGGTGGGGATAGCACCGGCCGGGGCGGCGGTAGACTTTGACGAATTGGCGCATACCGCGCCGACCGAGCGGGTGCGGCAGACGATGGATTACTTCGCCGGTTTGGGTTCCAGGGTCGCCGGCTATCCGGGGGCCGACCAGGCTGCCAGGCATGTGCAAGAGCGCTTCCGCAAAATCGGTCTCGACGATATAACGGTCCACGAGTACGATATATCGATTCCGGTGGACAAGGGCGGCTTCTTGCGGGTTGAGGGGAGCGGCGAGCAAGTGCAACTCCACGGTCTGTGGCCGAATCTGGTCAGGACGTCGACCTTGCCCGATGGGGGGATTGCAGGGCGGTTGTTCGACGCGCGCGGCGGCGAGTACGTCGACATGGACGGCAAAGAGGTCGAGGGAGCCGTGGTGCTGATGGATTTCAATTCGGGCGATGCCTGGCTCAACGCCGCCTATCTCGGTGCCAGCGCCGTCATCTTTATCGAACCCGATTCCACCGTCTATCTCGAAGGCGAAAAGAAATTCCTCAGCATGCCGCTCGACCTGCCCCGATTCTGGATCAGCCGGGCAGCTGGCGAGCGGTTGCGGGATCGGCTCGCCGCCGCGGGCGAGTTGGCGATCCATCTCGAATACCGCATGGACTGGGAGCGCCGTCCGGCCTGGAATATCCTCGGGGCGATTCCCGGTTACGACCCGCTGATGAAAGAGGATGTGATCGTGCTGGAGGGCTACTACGATGCGATGTCGGTGGTGCCGGCCCTGGCGCCGGGCGCCGAACAGGCCTCCAGCATTACCGCCCTGCTCGAGTTGGCGCGCTATTTTCGCGAGCACCCGCCGGCGCGTACGGTCATCTTCTTAGCCACCTCGGCGCACCACTTAGGGCTGCGCGGTGTCGACGACTTTATCCAGCGCTATCTGCGCAAGGAAGACCCCTTTATCGAACATATGGTCGTGCGGCGGGTGGTCGAAGCCGCCCTGGCGCGCAATATGATAGAGCAGGCAGGGGTCCACTACACCGTCGGCGAAGAGGAGTTCGGCAGCAAGGAGGCCCTGGTGCGCACCATTGCCGATGGCGACACCACCCTGGTCGGGCGCATCGCCGACGCCGCCATCGACGAGGGATTCGTTCAGCGGGAGGGCGGCCAATTGCTTTTGGCCGAAGAGCGTTTCCAAAGCCGCGACGCGCTGGTCGACGAGTTGCGCTCCGACGACGACTTGCGATTGGCGCTCTACAAAGCTTGGGTCGACCCCAAGGTCGATTCGCTGGCGGTCAAGCTCTTTATCAGTCTAGACCTCTCGTCGCAGACCGATGAGTTGGGCGTCTGGAATAGCAATTCCAGCTTTTACTACAAGCGCTACTTCGCGCCCTTTGGCAAAAACTTTATGGCCTATGCGCGCCGGATTAGCCGCGAGTTGGGCTACCAGCGCCGCGACGTGCTGGTCAATGGCATCAGCCCCGAGGGTGGCATGAGCTGGCAAACCTTCGTGCCGGGCGAGATATCGGTCAATAGCGAGCTGGTGCTGGCCACCGGCACCCCGGCGCTGGCCTTTGTCACCGTCAATGACGCGCGCTTTTTGGTCGACACGCCGCTGGACCGGGCCGACAAGGTCAACTACGGCAATCTGGCCAAGCAGATCCGCGTGCTGGCGGGGATGTTTCACATGGCCTTTGAAGACCCGGAGCTCTTTCCCGATTTCAAGATGCGGCTGCGCGACAATTTGCGCTCGCTCAGGGGTCGGACGATGGTCTTTCCACGCCGCAGCATCATCCCGGATCTACCGCGGGCCGGTGCAGTGGCGGTGATGCGCAATGGCAAGAAGAAGTCCTACAAGGGCGTGCGCGGCGAATACTACGAGATCGTCGACGAGCAGGGGGCCTTCTATGTCAATAGAGTCCGGGTCAACAATGTTCAGATCGAGGGCTACTATATCGATCCGATCACCGGCCGCATTACCTACGCCCCCGATCGCGGCGTGCAGGGCGACGAAGTCTACCCGATGAAGGTCGCCATGGATTGGCGCGACAAGCAGTGGATGGTGATCCTCTTCCCCTGCGCACCCTACAATTTTTACGATATCGTCGACCCGCGCTATCTGACCAAGTTGGCCAATGTCAAGGTCTTTGACGAGACCAATAGCGCCCCGGTCGAATACGGCTATACCATTGGCGAAGGCCCCTCGGCGCAGAACGAACCGGTGGGGGTGCTCTTTGCCCGACCCGGTTCGCGGGTCAAGATGGGTTTCGGTGCCGGGCTCTTGGGTTTCCGCTCGCTATTGCTCAATGCCACCAGCGTCACCGACAAGGAAAAGGCCGAGGGCGTGGGCTTCAAAATCAACCCGAACACCTCCTTCGCCCGCACGACCTTCCAGGCCGCCAGCGACATGTGGAGTCTCGATGAGGCGCGGATAGGCGAGTTGCGCAGTTTCGCCATCGAAAATCAGCGGCTCAACGACCTCCACTACCGCGCCAAGACCGAGCTGGACCTGGCTGAGGTAGCTAGCGCCGAGCGGCGCTGGGGCGATTTCGTGCGCCATACCCGCGCCGCCTTCGGCTTGGAGTCGCGGGCCTACCCGGATGTCAGGTCGACCCAGAACGACGTGATCCATGGCATTATCTTCTTTATGGCCCTGGTCATTCCCTGCGCCTTCTTTACCGAGCGGTTGCTCTTCACCGCCGCGACGATCAAAAACCAGATCATCGGCTTTGTCGGGGTGTTCATGGTGATCTGGATCGTGCTGTGGATGGTACACCCGGCCTTTCAGCTCTCCAATCCCTTCGTCATCCTGCTGGCCTTCATCATCATCGCGCTAGCGGTGCTGGTGATGTCGATTATTTCCGGCCGGTTCAACGAGCAGATGAAGAAATTGCGCACCGAGGTGGCGGTGATCCACGACACCGACGTCAGCCGCTCCTCCGCCTCGGTGACGGCTTTTCAGTTGGGGATCTCCAATATGAAGCGCCGCAAGACGCGCACGGCGCTGACCTTCACCACGCTCTTGTTGTTGACCTTTACCGTGCTCTCGTTTACCTCGATCCGCACCGGGATGCGCTTCAATCAGATCACCCGCGACAACGAGGGTCTCTACGAGGGTCTCCTGATTCGCAGCAAGGCCTGGAACCCGATGGAGGACTCGGTCCTCGAATACGCCCAGAGCAATTTTGGCGATCGGGCCGGGGTCGCGCCGCGCAGCTGGTATAGCAACAAGTCGAAGGCGCATATCAAGATCAAGTATGGCGACAAGGCGCACAATGCGCTGGGCGTGCTGGGGCTGACGCCTGCAGAGACCGAAGTCACCGGGCTCGACCGGGCCCTGGTCGCCGGGCGCTGGTTCAAACCGGGGGAGGACAAGGTCTGCATTCTGCCCACCGATATGGCCGCCCACCTCGACATCGACCTGGCCGATGTCGGTCGGGCCCGGGTCAGGGTCTTCGGCGACTGGTTCACCGTCATCGGCGTTATCGACTCCAAGCGGATGAAGGATCTCAAGGATCTCGACGATGAGATTCTGACCCCGGCTGACTTCGCCGTTACTGGCGGCCAGGCGGTGCAGGAGATCGCCGAGGAGGAAAAACGCGAGAAACAGGGCCTGGAAGATACCAAGGTTGTGATCAAGCCCTTCGTGCACCTAGAGCCGGCCAATACGCTTATTGTCCCCTATCGCACCCTGCGCAATGTCGGCAGCGGCAACCCGCTGCAGTCGGTGGCGGTGCGCTTTCCGGGGGACACCGACGTGCGCGCCGAAGTGGAGGAGTTCCTCTCGCGGCTGGCGGTAACTCTCTTCGCCGGGATCAAAGAAGCGGGGGATGAGTACGTCAAAGTTTCGATCTATTCCTCATTGGGGATGACGTCCTTTTCGGGAATGAGCAACTTGTTTATCCCGATGCTGATCGCCTCGTTGATCGTGCTCAATACCATGATGGGCAGCGTCTACGAGCGCTTCCGCGAGATCGGGGTTTATTCGTCGGTGGGGTTGGCGCCCGGCCATATCTCCTGGCTCTTTATCGCCGAGAGTTGCGTCTATTCGGTGTTGGGGGTGGTCGCCGGCTATCTCAGTGGTCAAGTCATTGCCAAGGTGCTTATCGAATTGGATCTGTTGGGCGGTTTCACCCTCAACTACTCCTCGGTGGCGGCGGTGCTCTCCTGTATGCTGGTGATTGCGGTGGTGATGCTCTCGACGATTTATCCGGCGCGCAAGGCCTCGCAGATGGCGGTGCCCGACGTGACCCGCAAGTGGAAGCTGCCCCCGCCCGATGGCGATCAGTGGGACTTCGAGTTTCCCTTTACCGTCAGCGGCCACGAGGTGCTGGGCCTGAGCGTATTTCTCATCGGCTATTTTGACTCCTATAGCGAAGAGTCCATCGGCACCTTCTACACCGATGGCGCCCATCTCAGTCGCGAGGAGACCCCCAATGGCGAGGGCTATCTCATCGACATGAATATCTGGTTGGCCCCCTTCGACTTGGGCGTCAGCCAACACGTCACCGTGCGCGCGATGCCCGAGGCCGAGCACAATATCTACTCCGTCGGGCTGCAGATAAAGCGCCTCAGCGGCGAGGACGCCTCGTGGCGCAGGGTCAACCAGCGCTTTATGAATGTTATCCGCAAACAATTCCTCATCTGGCGCACGGTGGACACAGAGGCCAAGGATAGCTATAGGGAACAGGGCGCAGAGCTTTTAGAGGGTTTGCGCAACGAGGTGACGGCGTGAGGAAGTATCGCCAGACAAGCGGGAGGTAACTAGCGAGTGCTCGGACGCAAAGACAGAAACCCGAACCAGGAGATCGAAGAGTATCGCGACCTGATGCAGGTCCCCGATACATTCGAGGACGGCTTTACGATCAAGGCCGTGCTCGGCGTGCTCTTCGTCGCCTTTATCATGGTGCCGGGCAATATGTATTTGAGCCTGATGATCGGGGGCTCGCTTGGGGCGGCGGCCGAGTGGGTGACGATCATCCTCTTCGCCGAAATTACCAAGCGCTCCTTCTCGACCCTCAAACGCCAGGAAGTCTACGTTCTATTCTACGTGGCTTCCTCGCTGATCGCCGCCGAGACCGGCGCCTTCGAGGGCCTGCTCTACAACCAGTATCTGGTGCAGTCGCCAGCGGCCAAGCAATTCGGCATCACCAAGCTGATCCCCGCCTGGGTCGCGCCGCAGCCCGATTCCGAAGCCATTATCTCGCGCACTTTCCTGCACGCGGACTGGGCGATGCCGATCGTGCTTTTGGTCCTGGGGATGATCATCTGGCGCGTCAACTGGTTCACCATGTCCTACGCGCTATTCCGGCTCAGCTCCGACTACGAGCGGCTGCCCTTTCCCTTTGCACCCGTAAACGCCCAGGGCGCCACGGCACTGGCCGAGACGACCCAGGGGGTCGAGACCTGGCGCTGGCGGGTCTTTTCGGCGGGGGCGATGATCGGTCTGGTCTTCGGCACGATCTACGTGGCCCTGCCGGCGATCACCGGTGCGCTGCTGACCGAGCCGATCCAGCTCATACCCATTCCCTTTGTCGATTTCACCCAGGTCACCGGCAATTTTATCCCGGCCACGCCGCTGGGTTTTACCGCGCACTTGGGGCCGATTTTCGCAGGATTAGTAGTGCCGTTCTGGGGCGTGGTGGGCACCTTCCTCGGTGTGGTGGTCGCCGCCATCGCCAACCCCCTGCTCTACACCTGGACGCCTTCGTGGCGCGAAGAGCCCTATCTGACCTTGTGGCGCCAGGGTATGGGCACGATCGACACCTTCTTTGTCAATAATGTCGATTTCTGGATGAGTTTCGGTATTGGTACCACCGTCGCCATCGCCATAATCGGCATCTATCAAGTGATCCAGAGCGTGCGCAGCGCCAAGGCCAATGAAGGGGTGGAGGGCACCGAAAAACGCAGCTTCGCCACGCCTGAGGGCCGTGGCGATTTTCCGATCTGGTTGGCGCTGGGCCTCTATTCGTTGGCTACGGTGGCGTTGATCGGCATCGCCGCCTGGCTATTGCCGGGCATCTCCCAGTTTATCTGGTTTTTCCTCTTTTTCGGTTTTGTCTTCACGCCCTTCCAGTCGTTCGTCAATGCCCGTTTGGTCGGCATGGTGGGGCAGACGGTGGACATTCCCTTCGTGCGCGAGGCGACCATTATTCTCTCGGGTTATCGCGGCGTCGATATCTGGTTTATTCCATTTCCCCTGGGCAACTATGGCGCTCAGACCCAGAAGTTCCGCGAAATCGAATTGACCGGCACCCAGTTTACCAGCATTATCCGCGCCGAGATCTTTATGGTGCCGATCGTGCTCTTTACCAGTTTCCTCTACGGCTCCTATATCTGGCAGCTGGCGCCGATCCCCTCGGCCTCCTATCCCTATGCGCAATTGATCTGGCGGCTGAGAGCTTATCAGCAATGCCTCTTTATCACCGGCACCATGCGCAGCGAGTTGACCGTCGCCAACGATAAGGCGAGATGGGTCCCGGCCAACTTGATCGAGAACGAGTGGTGGTACTGGCGGGCGCGGCTAGTAGACCAGGAATGGTTGGACTCCAATGGCAAGCGCGGCCAGATCGGCCCCTGGATGCCGACGCAGATCTTTTATTCGCACTTCGACCAAGGCGTGCCTGATATCGTCGCCGAGCGCTATCTGCGCGACGAGCAATTGGTCGAAGAGGTGGTCCAGGGCCTGCCGGCGATCAAACCGCTCGGTCCGGCGATGGACGAGATTTTGCGCGATCCCCGGCCGATTCTCGAGGTGGCGGCAGACCGGGCAGTGCCCGCGGGCTGGTCTTTCTACTTCGAGGTCGACACCGATCCGCTCTTCACCAGTTCCTGGATCCAGCACTCCACCGACGAGCCCTGGCTATTCAAGGCGCTAAAACCAGAGGTGATCGCCTTCGGGGCCGGTTTCGGGCTCTTGAGCTTTATCCTGCTCTCGATCCTGGGGCTGCCGATCCTGTTGATCTTTGGCTTCGTGCGCTCGCTGACCCATTTGCCGCACTTCGTGGTCACCGAGATCATCGGTGCGCTGCTGGCCCGCTATTACTTCTGGAACAAATACGGACGGAAGGAATGGCGGCAATTCGCCCCGATTCTGGCGGTGGGTTTTTCCTGTGGCATGGCGCTGATGGGCATGGCTGCAGTGGGGATTGCCCTGATCCAGAAGTCGGTCTCGGTGCTGATTTTCTAATATGGAGGGTTGGGTAGATTTCGCCTGGCAGGGCTTCGTGCTTGAAGTCCCCGAGGACTGGAATCTCGGTCGGGTCGATGGCGACTTTGAAAAGGGCTATGCCCGCCTCGACGACGCCGAAATCGTCCGCTTAGAAATCGAATGGCGGCGGCTCAAGGGGCGCGGCGAGGCGCTGCGCCTGACCGAGTTGGTGGACCGCTATCTGGCCAATCTAGCAAAGAAGGCCGATAAGGCCGGTGCCCCTTTTGCGGTGCAACGCCGGGCCCGCTTCCTCAAGAGTAAGAAATTTCTCGCCAATCGCGAATACGAGGTCTTTACCTGGGAAGCCGATTTCCGCGCCTACAATCTGGCGCTGGCGCTCGAGGGGGGGCGGATCGTCTTGCTGCGGGTGTTGGCCAAACTCGACGAATCTCTGGAGGAGCGAGCCGAGGCGGTGTTTCGCTCGCTGGTGGATCAGGAGGGGGAGCAGGCCCATCTGTGGAGCGTCTACGGTTTGCGCTTTGCGGTGCCGGCCGATTGCAAGCTGGAGAGCCATTCGCTCAAGTCGGGCCATATACAGCTCGATTTCACCCGCGATAAACACTCGCTAAAAGTGCACCGGCTGAGCATGGCCCGGATTCTGCTCAAGGACGCTCAGTTGGAGGACTGGTACCCGGTTTTTTTTAAAAAGGAATTGCGCGACATGGTGGTCGAAATTTCCGCAGCGGCAGTGCGAGAGCAGGAGGGGATTGCCGTCGCTGGTCGGCCGCGCAGTCGGTGGCGCCAGCTCTTGCGGCCATTGCCTTTTCTCAACCCCCGACCGCGCCAATATCTGTGCACGCGAGTTTGGCACGACGCAGAGCGGGACAAGATCGCGATCGTCGAACATCTCCACCGCAAGAAGGACGAGGAGGGCGATTTAGTCGCCGCAGTAGTCGATGGCCATTTTTTCGAAAAACAAGGGATCCAAGCTGAGCCGGGCCGCCATGCTGGCGTCGCGGCCGACGCGCAATGATTCGCTGCGTTGGGAACCCAACGACGCGGGGGAGGTCCAGGTCTTTATCGAGCGCCAGGAGACCTGGAGAGTAAGGCTGCTCTCCAAGGTCTTCTACATCCCCAAGGAGCGCAAGATCACCCTCGACGAGGTCGGTTCCGAGGTCTGGCAGATGTGCAATGGCCGCAATTCGGTCGGGCAGATGATCGAGCTGCTCAGCGACAAATACCAGCTCAACCGCAAGGAGGCCGAGGTCTCGCTGCTCCAGTATCTGAAGACGCTGGGCCAGAAGCGCTTTGTGGGCTTTGTGCTCGAGGGGGAGGAGGGGTCGCCCGACCGGGGCGCGGCTAGCGGCAA